>CAZMOX010000005.1:0-56571 GCA_964567895.1 uncultured Spirochaetales bacterium
TAAATACCTAATATCAGCATAATCACCGCATAGAGAATCAATGTAACTATGGTGTACAGAACTAATAAATTACTATAGAACATAGACTCGTTTTTCAGTTCTTTTCCCAGGAATACAGGAATAATGAATGGAGGGGGCAGCAGAAAGAAGGTAACAAAGGCATATAGCATCATCCTGTTCATTTCCATAATTAACAGATCTGATATAAAATAGAAGAGCAGCCCTGAGAGTATTGATAATACCAGTCTGCTGATAAGTACTTTAATTGATAACTTCCATTGTATTGATGTTAATTTTAGCTGAAAACCTATTGCAAGCAAAATAAGAGGAGTTGTCAGTTTACTGACAACATCCAAAGCTGAAATAACTCCGGTAACTACAAAAAAGTTTGCAATTTCCTGATAAATACCAGTAAGATTAAAAAATAGAGCAGATAAAATAGCAATTATAATAGGTGAGGAGACAAAAGATTTAAGAATTTTTTTAATCTGCACTTTCCCATGATTTTTGGCCTCCAGGAGCGGTGCATACACAAACCAGATGAAAAATTCATGTCCCAGCCCAAGTAATAAGATATAATGCAGATTCTTCAGACCGAAGATGCTTGAAAAGAGTGCAACACCCACCATCCCAAACTCAAATCCGGTAAAGAAAAAAGGTAATAATGGAACTTTAAATGATTTAAATTTCTGGAAGAGTATCCCTATAAAAAAAAGCAGAAGGCATATTAAAAATGTACTTATGAAAAATATAATATAGCTGTTTTCCAATTCCATTGTGAGAAAAGAGAGGAAAAATACCGCTGGTAAGCCGAGATTTATGATCAGTTTTTTTAATCCGCTTACAATTTCATCGGAAAGAATACCTTTGAATCTGAAAAAAACACCTACTGCGATAATGAGAAAAACCGGGATGAAGCGGGAAATTATATCTGTCATTCATAAATCCTTAACTATCTCTATTTATTTTCAACTGCCATTTCTTTATTGTACTTTTCAAGCATTTCACGCCCTTTTTGTTCATCCACTTTAATAAGTAATATGGCTCCTGCAATAAACAGAACGAGTATTGATAAGATACCCAGTCTGTTGCTGCCAGTAAGCAAGGTTACTATGCCCATAAGTGCAGGTCCAATTACTGCTGCAAACTTTCCAAGCATATTAAAGAATCCATAAAATTCAGCTGCCTGTTTTTCCGGAATAAGCCGGGAATAATAACTTCTGCTTAAAGCCTGAATACCACCCTGAAATAATCCTATCGATACAGCAAGAATATAGAAATGAGTGGTAGTTTTCATAAAGTAGCCAAGTATGGTTAGAATGGAATAGGCTGCTATTGCAATTAATAATGCCCTTTTTATCCCCGTTTTTTTACCAAGCAGATTGTAGAGAAGGGTAGCAGGGAAGGCGACAAATTGAACTATCAGCAGTGCAATTATGAGTGATTCAGAGGGAAATCCAAGTGAGGCTCCATAATCAACGGCCATTCTAATAATTGTATCAACGCCGTCAATATAGAACCAATAGGCAAAAAGAAACAAACTGACCACTTTCAAGTACCTGATCTGGCGGAAAGTATCACCCAGTTGTTTGAATCCAGATGATATTGCTTTCCCCGGAGGTAATCCTTTGTCTTTATCCGGTTCCTTCACAAATAACATGATAGGAATGGAAAAAACTGCCCACCATATAGCTACGCTAAGAAAAGCTATTCTGATTGCCGTGACATCGTCTGCAATTCCAAATAAACCCGGTTTTAGATACATTGCTACATTGATGAGAAATAATAGTCCTCCGCCAATATATCCCAATCCAAAACCCAGTGAAGATGCATAGTCGATCTTTTTCTCAGAGGCTACTCCAGGCAGCAGCGAATCGTAAAAAATATTAGCACCGGAAAATCCAACAGTTCCGGTTATATAGAAGAGTATAGCAAGCTGCCAATATCCAGCTCTGACAAACCAGAGTGATCCGGTCATGATGCAGCCAAGAAAAGCAAAGAAAATCAGAAGCTTTTTCTTCATACTTCCTTTGTCAGCAATAGCCCCAAGAACAGGTGCAAGAGCAGCTACGATAATAGAGGCAATTGAATTTGCCATTCCTAAATAAAATGTACTTTGTTGAACAGTTGCACCTGTTGACCAGTAGGCTTTAAAGAAAACCGGAAAAAAACCGGCCATTACCGTTGTTGCAAATGCGCTGTTTGCCCAATCATAAAATGACCATGCCCAAATTGCTTTTCTTGAATCTTTCATAGTAACTCCTGATACATTCTTATTATCATGCTAATTCTATCCTATTACTGTGAGAATTTCCTCATGTAATTCGGGCTTCTTAATACTATTTTTTAACCATTTATGCAGAATAGTCATCTGCTCGTGTTCAGAAAGCTGCCAATTCAGTTTAGATGCATGTAAATTCAGGACAAGGTGATGCAGAGAGAGTGCAGCACAAACGGAAATATTAAAGCTTTCCACAAAACCATACATAGGTATTTTTACATACTCATCTGCTGCTGCTAAAGCTTCCGGAGTCAATCCGTCCAGCTCTGTTCCAAACAAAAATGCCGCCTTACCTTTTGATAAATCAAATTCATCAAGCTGGATATCGTTACTATGAGGAGTTGTTGCAACAACTCTATATCCCTGACTTTTTAGAGATTCAATTGCCTGCACACTATTATTTTCATTGTTCCGATAACGCTGAAGGGTTAACCACTGGCTTGTTCCCATATCTACGGCAGGATTTGAAGAAAATTTATTGCTGTTCTCAATTATATGAACATCCTGTATCCCAAAGGCATCACAGCTTCTCAATACTGCACTGGCATTGTGCGGCTGAAAAATATTTTCAAGTACAACAGATATATATCGGGTTCTGTTTTGCAGTACATTTTTCATTTTCTGCAGCCGTTCGGCAGTAATGAGTTCAGAGTAGTAGGAGATGCGTTTTCCCAGCTCCTCGATGGTATATGTACGTTTTTGTTCATTCATAGGAAGAGATTACCGGAAGTGACCCGTGAAGGCAAGAGGAACCAAGGTAAATGAGATTTTATGTCTCTACCAAATATAATTGCACAATCTGGAGTTAGATGCTACGCTACAATTAAATCATTCATAAAAGGAATATATATGGATTTGCATGATTTAATGAAAAAGTGCAGAACAATCAGAAGATTTGATGAATCAGAAGAGATTAGCAGAAAAACACTTTTGGAACTGGTAGAGCTTGCTGTTCTTTCCCCCTCAACAGCAAATATGCAACCGCTCAGGTTTTTTCTTGTAAATGATAAGGAGCGATGTAATACCATTACAGGTCAACTTGGTTGGGCTGGAGCTCTCAAAGATTGGGAAGGCCCAGTGGAAGGTGAACGCCCATCGGCTTATGTTATTATTGTTTATGATTCACATATAACAAAGAATCCTCAACCCGATTCGGGAATTGCTGCACATGCAATTCTTCTTGGTGCTGCTGAAAGAGGTCTTGGCGGATGTATGTTTGGATCAATACAACGAGAAAATCTGCGAAAACTGCTGAATATGGATCAGCAATACAATATATCGCTGGCGATTGCTTTGGGTTTTCCGTCTGAAAAAGTAGTTATCGATCAGATATCAGCTGGTATGGACACCCGCTATTATCGGGATGAAAATGATATTCACCATGTTCCTAAAATAGTGCTGAAAGATTTGTTGCTAAACAGTTGATCTGCCGCCGGTCTTTACTGACTGTATTGAAAAATATGAATGTACAGTCTAAAATACCACTTAATTATATTCGGAATTTGATTTAGGGAGATATTCATGATTGTATGTAAATTTGGCGGCAGCTCTCTTGCTGATACTGATCAGATTAAGAAAGTAGCAGCAATTCTGGCATCTGATGCTGAAAGAAAGATAACTGTTGTCTCAGCTCCTGGGAAACGGCATTCTGACGATATAAAAATAACCGATATGCTCTACACCTGCCATGCAGAGGCTTTTGCAGGTAAAAATTTCTCAGAATCTTTTAAGGCCATTCGGAAAAGATATATGGAAATTGGAGAGGAGCTGGGTATTCATATATCCAATCTTGCTGATGAGCTGGATCAAATTGAGAATAATATCACCCAGGGTGAATCAGCTGATTATGCTGCCTCCCGTGGGGAATATCTATGCGCAAAGATTCTGGCGGAATATATGGGGCGGGAGTTTCTGGATACTGAAGGCCTCATAATAATTGCAGATGACGGCAGTGTTGATCCGGCCTCTTATGAATTAATGTCTGAAAAACTATCTGGGGACTCGAATTATATTATTCCCGGATTTTACGGTTCTACCAAAGATGGATATGTTAAGACTTTTACACGCGGCGGGTCTGATATAACAGGTGCTATAGTTTCAAGGGCCTGTAATGCAGAACTTTATGAGAACTGGACCGATGTATCAGGAATTCTTATGGCAGATCCCGGAATTGTACATAAGCCAAAAGCAATCGCTGAAATAACCTACGAAGAAGCAAGGGAGCTTGCTTCAATAGGTGCAGCAGTTTTTCATGAGGAAGCAATAGCCCCTGTTAGAGATGCTGCAATACCGATACAAATCAAGAATACTAATAAACCAGAAGATCGTGGAACAAGAATAGTTCTACATAGAGATGATCAATCCCAGCCAATAATCGGAGTGTCTGGGAAAATTGGTTATACCCGACTCTTTGTGAAAAAGCTTTTTTTACAAAAAAGTCCAAATTTTATTCTTAAAGTTAAAACGATTTTAAAAGTTTATGGAATAATCCCTGAATTTTCATCAGTTGGATTTGACTCAATTTCTTTATTCTTTAACAACACATTAGCTGATTATAAAGAAGAAATTCTTACCAGAATCCTTACAGAGTTGGAACCTGACGAGATTTCATTAGATACCAGAATTGCCATGATTGGAGTTGTGGGAGAAGGACTTTATGATTCGAAAGGAATTATTGCAAAGGTAAGTTCAGCAGTCTCCACAGCAGGTATTGCTGCACGTTACCTAAACTACGGCGGTTCGTTAATTACCTGTATAATAGGTGTGGATGAGACAGATTACAAGGCTGCATTGGAAGCTATATATTCTGCCATATCTTAGTATCCTGAGCCAATCTCAAAATTAATAATTTTGAAAAAACCGATTTACCATAGCAGAATCACAGGATTCTACCGGTACCAGTTTATTTTGGATCTTTCCACGTACTCTTGTAAACACTATCCCGGATTGAAAACACATATCCAATAATTCCTGATCCTGGTTAGGATGTCTGCAGAGATTAACCAGCCTTGCAAGCCTGAAAGCTGTCATCATTTGTCTGGTTGTAAGTGATTTGTTCCAGGGAAAAAGCGATGAACCCTTACACAGATATGCAGGATTGTTTAGGAATAGTTCTTTTTCCTCAAATCCTGGTAATCCAGGTACGGCATAAAAAGGAGATATTCCAACCTCAACCGGCAGTTTGCTCAATTCAAGAAGTGTAGTGACAATAGATTCAGGAGTATCCTCTGATAATCCGCAGATAAAGTAGAGTATTGTTTTTATCCCTTTCCTCTGGATATATGAGAGGACTTTTGTAAGCTGATTGAAATTATGAACTCTCCCCTGAGTTTCAAGCGTCCTGCTGTCCATTGAACCGGCCGAAAGATTAAACTGGGTTATGCCGAAATCTATTAACCGGTCTATAACCTCTTCAGTAAGAAGAAGGTAGTCTAATCCATTTTCAGCCGAAAAGGTTGCACCGGGAAATTTTTTCTGTATAAAGCCCAGGACAGCATAAAAATATTCTGTATCAAGAAGGATATTATCATCCTCAAATGCAAAATGTATGAAGTGAGCAGTTGTTGAGTCAATCACTAGTTGGTTGATCTCTTCACGAACTTTTTTAAGAGGAGTACAGCGGAATTTTCTTCCTTGAGTAAGAAAGTTGGAGCAGAATGCACAATGTTTTGGACATCCACGCGTTAAAGATAGGGATATACGTACTGTACCCCTATGCGGAGGCATCATAACCGGGACAAAAATCATGGTCTCTTCTGAAGTAAAAGTATCACTTGATCTGCTCGTTTGCATAAGAAGATTCTCGATTTCAGGCTCAACTTCACCAATACATACAGTACCTATAGAATCATTCCTAAGGAAATAGGAGGGAAGGGCTGATGGACCCCCGCCGCCGATAGTGATGTATATGGAGCTGTCAATTTTTCTTATTGCCTCAGCCAGTAGTATAGCATCGTCGCTGTAAGCAAATGCAAAACATGAAATCCATACAGCATCAGGTTTTGTTGATACAATTTGCTCAGCACATACAATAGGATCTGGACCCATACGCCTGTAATTGGTGAAAAAAGCTGTCGGTCCAAACTCATTCCTTGTTATAATTTCTGAAAGATATGAGAGTTTTTCCGGTAGAGGCACTTTGTAAGATTTTTTACCCATAATCATAAAATTAAATAAATTAGTTTTGTGTCCGGCAAGCTGTAAAGCACGAACAACAGCTGCGGCTCCCAGTGCTGCAGCCCGAGGATGTGAAAAATAAAAATCAGTGATTGATGGTACTGCGACTGCGATTCTCATTATATTGATTATAGCAGTATGATGCTATGAAATACCAGAAAATACCAGAAAAAATGGTTATGATTTGACTAGAAACCATATTCAATGTAGTATGAACTTTACGATTATCAAGGAGGAAGTTAGTTGTGAATCAATTAAACACGAGCAGGAAGATTGAGGTAAAAGAGGGTATCTCTCTTAAACCTGATCAAGGCTATCTTGAAGAAACAATATCTCCATTTACCCCATTTACTGCAATGGAAGAGGCATCCCGATGTTTGCTTTGTCATGATGCACCCTGCAGTACTGCCTGTCCGGCAGATACGAACCCTGGAGATTTTATCAGGGCTATACGGTTTAGAAATTTTAAGGGAGCAGCAGAAATTATCCGTGAAAATAATATTCTTGGTGGAATCTGCGGTCGTGTTTGTCCCTTTGAGAAGACCTGTGAAGGCGCCTGTGTGAAAACTGGTATTGATAAACCAATACAAATTGGCAGACTTCAGCGCTTTGCCACTGATTACGAAAAGGCAACGGGTTTTCAGGTTCTTGAACCGGCAGAACTCACTAAAGATAAAGTTGCTATGATTGGAGGCGGGCCAGCCTCTCTTGCAGCAGCGGCAGCACTCGCCAAGGAAGGCTATCCGGTAACTATTTTTGAAGAGAGGGAAAAACCAGGCGGAGTATTAACTTATGGAATAGTACCTGCACGACTTCCCCAGTATGTCGTAGATGAAGAGATTGACTATGTCCGGAGTCTGGGTGTTGAATTTGTTTGCAATACCCGGGTAGGTAGAGATATTTCACTTGATGATTTGCGGAAACAAGGATTTAAAGCAATCCTGGCAGGTGCCGGAATGCAGAAATCAATTAAACTTGATATTCCCGGAAAAGATTTGCAGGGAATTACCACGGCAATGGAATACCTTTCTAAAGCAAAAACAACAAAAGGAAACATACATCCTGGTAAATATGTTGTGGTAATAGGCTGCGGTGATGTTGCGATGGACTGTGCAATAACAGCAAGACTGCTTGGTGCTGAAAAAGTAACTATAATGTATCGAAGAACCAGAGAAGAAGCTCCTGCGAACAGGGCTGAATTGCTCTACTGTGAGTCACTTGGTATCAATTTCCTTTTTACCTTTACCCCGGTAGAATTTGTTGGTGAAGAGGGGAAGGTGAAATCAGTAAGAGGTGCTGGATCAAGAGATAACTCCTCTATCGAAGTCCAGGCTGATACGGCAATATACGCTATCGGACAAAGACCGCAGGATTTGAGTTCAATACTTCCTGAAATTTCTTTTGATGATAAATTTTACATTATGAGTGACGGAAGTGGTAATACCAGTGCTGACGATATATTTGTTGCCGGTGATATTGATTTCAATTCCAATAAAACAGTAGTACATGCTGTTGCGGCAGGTAAAAAAGCAGCAGCAAGTATTAAAAAATATCTTGAGGAAAGGGGAGGAAACTAATATGGCTAAACATACAGATCTTTCAATTGATTTTTTAGGTGTAAAGTGTGAGAATCCATTTTTTCTCTCTTCATCGCCTGTCAGCAGCGGGTATGACCAGTGTGTTAAATTTTTAGAAGCCGGCGGCGGTGGAATTGTTTTCAAAACAATAACTACTGATCTGCCGGATGAGTGCTCCCCAAGATTTGATGCAACCCGAAAAGAGGGACTCCCTTTTGTGGGCTTCAAAAATATGGAACAAACTTCTGATAAACCGCTTGAGGAAAATCTTGAAGCTTTAAAGCGTCTGAAACAAGAATTTCCCAATAAGGTTCTTATTGCCTCAATTATGGGCATGGATGAAGATGACTGGACGAAACTTGCAAGAGATGTAACTGCCTGTGGTGTGGATATGATTGAATGTAACTTTTCATGTCCTCAGATGACATCAGAAGGGATGGGTTCAGATGTTGGGGCAAGCCCGGATCTTATAGAGAGCTTTACAAAAGCTGTAGTCAAAGGTACACATCTTCCTGTCCTCGCGAAAATGACTCCGAATATTGAAAAGATGGAAGAGCCGGCAAAAGTTGCCATGAATGCCGGTGCACATGGCATTGCTGCAATAAACACCATTAAATCAATTACTAATATTGATTTTGATAAATTCACCTGTTTACCAGTAGTAAATGGGAAATCTTCTATATCTGGATATTCAGGGAAGGCCGTAAAACCGATTGCTCTGCGGTTTGTTGCACAAATGAAACAGGATCCTGAATTAGCTGATGTTCCAATCAGTGCTATGGGTGGAATTGAGACATGGGAAGATGCGGCAGAGTTCATTATGTTGGGAGCAGAAAATCTTCAGTTTACTACCTCTGTTATGCAGTATGGGTATAGAATTGTAGAAGATATGATAAGCGGGCTCTCTCTTTATCTTGCTGAAAAAGGGTTTAATTCTCTTCGGGAACTTGTAGGGATTGCATTGAAAAATATTATCCCCGCTGAAGAGATTGAAAGAGACTTCAAAGTTCAACCGAAAATAAATTATGATACCTGTATTGGTTGCGGACGATGCTATATTTCCTGCTTTGATGGTGCACACCAGGCAATTAGCTGGAATGAGGAGGAGAGAAGGCCGGAAATACTGGAAGATAAATGTGTGGGCTGCCAGCTCTGTCTTCTTGTGTGCCCAGTATGGGATTGCATTACTCCCGGAAAGATTCTTTTTAAAGATCAGAGTCAACTAGGTAAGGGCAGCAAATCTGTCTTTACAGAAGATGCACCTAATGCACGCAGGCTGAAAGTTGGCGAATATAACCGACCATAATAAGTAATAGGAGGAGAGAAAGTTATGTCTTTACTAATTAAAAATGGCTTAATTGTTACTTCAACAGGATCTACTGTTGGAGACGTCTATGTTGAAGAAGGTACAATTCAGGTAATAGGTAAAAATCTTACCATGAAAGCTGATGAAATTGTCGATGCATCCGGAAAATATATTTTACCTGGTGCAATTGATCCACATACCCATATTGCAATGCCTTTTATGGGAACTGCTGCAACTGATGATTATGAGACAGGAACTATTGCCGCAGCCTGTGGAGGAGTCACCTCGTTAATTGATTTTGCTCTGCAGTTTAAAGGTGAATCTATTAAAGAATGCCTTGATAGAAAACAGAGCTGGGCTGAGGGAAAAGCAGCTATAGACTTTTCACAGCATCCGGGAATTATGGATCCTACTCCTGAAGTTATTGCGGAAGTTGAGAAAGCGATACATGAGTATGGTACGCCAAGTTTTAAGGTTTTTATGGTCTACGACTTCAGAGTTGATGACGAAACTATGTTAAAAATGATGGAAGAGACCAAAAAACATGGTGGACTAGTTCAGGTGCATGCTGAAAATGTATATATGATTCAATATCTTAATAAGGTTTTTGAGAAAGAAAATACCCTTGATATTTATCATCACGCGCTAAGCCGTCCAAATCTTGCAGAAGAGGAAGCAGTATTCAGGGCATGTAAAATGGTTGAATTAACCGGTTCCAGTCTGTATGTAGTACATCTATCCACAAAGGAAGGCCTTCGGCAAATCCAGGAAGCCAGAATAAAGGGACTTAATATCTACGCTGAAACCTGTCCCCAGTATTTGCTGCTAACGGATGATAAATACAAACTGCCTGGTTTTGAGGGTGCAAAATATGTAATGTCACCACCTTTGAGAACGGAAGAGAGTAATGTTGCTCTCTGGGATGGAATTAACAGCGGAGATGTTAGAACCATTGCAACTGATCACTGCCCTTTCTTCTTTGACGGAATTAAGGATAAATTTGGTAAAGATGATTACAGGAAAATTCCTAATGGGGCACCGGGGATAGAAACCTTATTGCCCCTTATACATTCAGAGGGTGTGAAGAAAGGTAAGATATCATTAGAAAAAATGGTGGATGTGCTCTCAACGGCTACAGCCAGAATGTTTGGTATGGACAAAAAAGGCTCAATAACTGTAGGAAAAGATGCAGATATAGTTGTCTTTGATCCTGATCAGGAATTTACGGTTACCATCGATAAACTGCACATGAATGTTGATTATACTCCCTATGAGGGTTATGAAATTATCGGTATGCCTTATAAAGTATTTTCCAGAGGCAAGCTGGTTGCTCAGTGGGCGGGAGATCAGGTTGATTTTACCGGTGAGCCAGGATGGGGGAAGTTTGTAAAACGTATACCGTTTAAACCATTCTGAATGTAAACCTGCTTTTTTAAAAAGTACCCCTGGATGAGTAATTTGAATTGCTTTATAGGGGTATTTTTACTTACGGCGCCAGAAATAGGGTGTGAAAAGTATGAGTACGGTATAAATTTCAAGACGCCCGGCCATCATGGCAAAGCTTAAAAACCATTTAACATAGGCTGGGAAAAAAGCATAATTCATAGTTGGCCCAACTAAAGAGAATCCCGGACCGATATTGCCAACTGTTACCAGTGCAGTAGAAAAACTTGTTTCAAGATCATATCCGCCGGGTGCAGTTGCAACTACTGCAGTAGTTAGTAATAAAAACATTAAGTACAAAAAAATAAATCCTACAATAGTAAAAACAAAATCCTTTCTAATAGGAACACCATTCATACGGGTACTGAACACGCCGCGGGGATTTGCCTGTTGTTTCATCTCGGTTACTGCCTGTTTGAAAAGAGTTACAATACGAACAACTTTTATACCGCCGCCGGTAGATCCTGAGCAGCCGCCGATAAACATTAAAGCAAATAAGATATATTTTGAAAAAGCAGGCCATAAATCAAAATCCGCGGTTGCAAAACCTGTAGTGGTTAGAACAGAAGCAACCTGAAAAGATGAATAGCGCAGACTTTCGCCAAATCCTGAGTATACTTTTCCCATGAGTGGAATGGCCGCTAAAACAGATGCGACAGCAAATATCAATAAATATGCTTTTAACTCGGTGTTTTTCTTCAACTCAGTAAAATTACCGATAAGCATTCGGTAATACAACCCAAAGTTCAAACCGGCCAAAATCATAAATACTGTTACTACAATATCTATATACGCAGAATTGTAGTACCCGACACTGGCATTCTTTGGAGAAAAACCACCTGTAGCCAGGGTTCCAAAAGTATGGGTAAGAGAATCAAATAAATCCATACCTCCAAACATAAGCAAAATTGTTTCCAAAACAGTTAATCCTATATAGATAATCCATAACATTTTTGCCATATAGGTTATTTTGGGAGATATTTTATCTATAGTAGGACCGGGTGATTCTGCACTGACCATTTTTACGCCGCCCACACCAAGCAGTGGGATAATGGCTACGGTCAGTACTACAAATCCCATACCACCCAGCCAGTGAGTGAGTGACCGCCAAAAAAGGATAGATTTAGGTAAACTTTGGATTTCCGTTAATATTGAAGCTCCAGTGGTAGTAAAACCGGACATTGTTTCAAAATAGGCTTCGGTATAGGACGGGATTACTCCAGAAAGAAAGAATGGTAATGCTCCGGCAGCCGAAGCTATAACCCAGCTGATTGTTACCATCAAAAAACCATCTTTAGCTGAAAACTGTTTACTTTTAATTTTTTTGGTTATTAAGTATACAACAAGCCCGACAGCCGTAACTATTATAATAGTATGTAAAAAGGCAGCGGCATAGCTGGTTTCACCATTAAAATAAGCTATACCCAAAGGAAACAGCATAAAACCGGAAATAACCAGCATTAATATTGATATTATATTAAATACAACTGCAAAATGCATTTTAAACCCCAAAAATTGATTCAAGACGTTTGATAGTATCACTTCTGGTAATTACAACCATATGATCTTTCGGCTCTATGGTTAAATTCCCACGAGGAATAATGTTCATTTCTTCTCTTGAAATCAGTATTATTAAAGTCTCTTTTGGTAACTTAATATTTTTTATTAATTTATTACAAAGTGGTGACGCCGGAGATATCTCAAACTCAATTATCTCAAAAGGACTCCCTGATATATTATAAATACTTTTAATGTTTCCTTTACGAATTACTTTTAGTATAGTATTTACCAGTACATCATTAATACTGACTGAAACATCTATCCCAAGACTTTCTGATATTCGTCGATATGCTATTGTTTCAACGAGTGATATTGTTCTGGCAGCACCCTCTTTCTTTGCATACATACCGGTAATGAGATTAAGTTCCTGGTTTCCTGTTGTAGAAATAACCAGATCATAATCTTTCAGCAGTTTTTCTTCCCAGATTTCTTCCTGTGTAATATCTGCATGAGTTACCATTGCCTGGGGATAATGCTCGGTTAAATATTGACACCTCTCATAGTCACTATCAATAAGGTGCAGTTTCTTAACCCGATCTTTGGAGAATCGTTTCATTATTCTCCCAATAAACTTTGTCTCTTCTTCTTTATAATATCCCAGATAATCAGCAACATAGCAGCCAAGCTTTCCACAACCTATTATTGCAACATCTTTTAACGAAATTATCGGTTTGTTAAAAAATTTCAAAATTACTTTAAAGTCCTCTTCAGTAGCAATTACATATAACAGTTCATTTCCCTCGAACACCGTGTCGCCGGAGGGTATAAGATGTGTATCTTCACGTAATAAAATTGGAACCAGAAATGTGGCTTCAATTGCTTCATTTACCTGATGAAGGTTTTTGCCGATAAGATCAGAACCAGTTGGTATAGTGAGGTTTCTCATCTGTAAATCTGTATTGTCGAATAACATAACATTACTAATTGCACCATGTTCGACAGACATTGCAATGATTTTTGCTGCCTCAATCTCAGGATTGATAATATGATTGATTCCGAATACCGTATTTGAGCTTAATTGATTGTGGCTGTAATCTATATTTCGAACTCTGGCTATAGTAAATATATTCTTTGCATTTGAAGCAGCCAGGCCGCAGGCGATCATATTTAATTCATCAGATTCTGTAACACTAATAAAAAAGTCTGCTTTTTCAAGTCCTGCCTGATAAAGAACATCAAGATTATTTCCTTCATCATTAATTACCATGCAATCCAGTTGATTACTAACCTGTTTTGCACGAAGAGGATTTTTTTCTATGATTGTTACTTGTTTATCTTCATTGATTAGTTGTCTGGCAAGATGAAATCCAACTTTTCCGGATCCAAGAATTATTATATTCATTTGTGAAACCCTAAACTACAATAGCTAACATGTCAATAAATATACCAAAAACTTAAAAAGTGAAATGAAAAAGTTTCTTACTTTTTCATTTCACTCATTGACCGTATTTTTCCCAGTGTGCTCCGAACAATTTGTCTTCATTGGGTACCACTGGTTCAATGGGTTGTGAGACCCAAGTATTATTGAGGAAATGTTTCCAGGTAATATTTTCTGAAGTGATATTTCCGCCCCATGAACCGCAGCCAAGCGTCATTGAAAATGGCATTCCATTGTCATAGTTACCGCTATTGCCATAACTTTGAGGTTGTCGAACCATGATTCTACTAACCTTTACCTTGTTTGCAAGCTCCAGCATTCGTTCGTCACTTGTGGTGTGTATTCCGCAGGAGTGTCCATATCCGCAAAATTCGGTAATCTTCTCAACATACTCAATTGCTTCAGGAAATTCATCAAATTGCCATAGGGTCATGACCGGTGAAAGTTTTTCCGAGGAGAACATATCTTCAGGACCAATCTTTTCTCCTAAAACCATCAGTATAGTTGTTGATTCAGGAACATCAAGCTCAGCTATACCAGCAATTTTCAGTGCATCCTGAGCAACAATATCTTTATTTAGATGAACACCATCAGGCCACATTGCAGCACGAAGCTTCTCTTTTTCATCAGCATTACAAAGATATCCGCCATGAGATTTAAGGTTTTCAATAACTTCATCCCATACAGTTTTTTGGATTACTACAGAATTTTCTGAAGAACAGGAAGTAGCATTGTCGAATGTTTTTCCTAAATATATTTTTTTTGCGGCATCAGCAAGATCTGCTGTTTCATCAACTATCATGACTGCATTTCCAGCTCCTACACCATAGGCTGGTTTTCCTGCTGAGTAAGCGGCTTTAACCATACCGGCACCACCGGTTGCTACTATGAGATCCACCTCTTTCATTAGTTCCTGTGTGAGCTCAACAGAAGGTTCTGTTATGCACTGAATGAGATCGACAGGAGCTCCAACTTTTTCAAGCCCTTTACGCATAAACTCACAGGCTAGAGCTGTACATCTTTTTGAACGAGGATGCGGTGCAAAAATAACTGCATTTCTGGTCTTGAGAATGGGCAGCCCATTTCCCGGAGGAGTAGATGTAGGATTTGTACAGGGTGTCAATGCACCTATAACGCCTACAGGTTTTGCAATTCTGATGAGCCCTTTCTCTTTATCTTCTTCAATAACACCAACCGTTTTTACTCCATCCAGATCCCTGAGAGTCCCAAGAGTTTTCTTTATGTGCTTCAGCAGTTTATTCTCATAGATCCCCATACCGGTCTCTTCAGTTGCAAGCTTGGCACAGGCTGCTGCATTCTCTTTCTTATACACTTCCCAACCCGCAGCAGCAACCATTTCATCAACCTGTTCCTGTGACCAGTATTCAACAACTTTTTGAGCTGCACGTGCTTTCTTTAACATTTCCTGTAAATTATCTGCCATCTGTTTTTCCTTTATTTTTTTATTAGCGCATCGGTAATAAGAAGCGCATCATCTAATTTTTCAATTGCTTCATCAATTTGCTCCTGGGTAATAATAAGCGGAGGAGCAATAAAAATAAAATCCCACTTAGCAAAGAGGGTGAGTCCCAACTCTGCAAGCCTTTTTATAATTAGTCCGGATACATTCTGTATGGAGTCACTAAATCCTGCCAGAGGAGCTCTTGTTTCCTGGTTTGAAGTAAGTTCCAAACAAGACCAAAGACCCTTGCATCGAACATCACCTATCGATGGGTGTTTCTCTTTAAGTTCGAGAAGTTTTTTATTCAAATATTCACCGTTAACTGCCGATTTCTCGATCAGGTTTTCCTTTTTGTAAACCTCAATATTTGCTATACCGGTTGCACAGGCAAGAGCATGTCCGCCATAGGTCAGGCCTCCGACAAATGGGTGGTCATAAAAATGATCCCAGAGTTTTTTATTCCATATCATTGCCCCTAACTGTACATATCCAGAAGTAAGGCCTTTGGCAGTGGTGATAATATCAGGTATTACATCGAAGTTCTCGATAGCAAACCATTTTCCTGCACGACCCCAGCCACTCATTGTCTCATCGATAACGAGCATTATTCCATTTTCATCACAGAGCTGACGAACTCCCTGCATATACTCTTTTGTAGGAATAATTATACCATTTGTTCCCACAATTGGTTCCATGAATATAGCGGCAATAGTATGCGGACCATCCAGCATAATCTGAGTCTTTAATACCTCAAGACTTCTTCTGCCGCACTCTTCTTCAGAGGTTGAACCAAATGGATCATGATACGGATAGGGGCCAAAAAATTTAACGACTCCGGGTATTCCCGGTTCAGCAGCCCATCTTCGTGGATCTCCGGTAAGGGTTATGGCACCAGCAGTAGCCCCATGATAGCTTCTCCATCTTGAGTATATTTTATGTCTTCCTGTCGCAAGCCTTACCGCTTTAATAGCATTTTCAATGGCCTCAGCCCCGCCATTGGCAAAAAAAGTATAATCCAGATCGCCGGGAGTTACTTCGGAAATCATTTTTGCTAATTTTGCTTTTGGTTCGGTGCCGAACATCGTCCCCACATAGCATAGCTTATCCATCTGCTTTTTCATTGCGTCAAGAACATGTTTATTGCTGTGGCCAATATTTATGTTCAATAAGCCTGAGCAGAAATCGATATACCTTTTTCCATCTGTATCCCATTGGTAGATACCATCAGCCCTATCCATCATAATAGGGTTAACTGAACCCTGGGCTTTCCAGGAATAGATTACATGTGCCCGATCCATTTTTTTAAGTTCACTTGTAGTCATACGACCTCCTATATAGAGAAGAATTAATAAAAAGATAGCTGTAAAAGCAGAACCGATACTATTTTTTACCAAAACATTTCGGAAACTTATAGTACCTTAAGTTCATGAAACGGTCAAATCTAAAGTTGCAGAATGTTGCAAAAAAATTATATTTTCATTCTATATTGAATAATCTTATGTTGTTATTGTTATAAAAAACGGTTAGTTCTACAGTTCCCGATACAAGCCCCGTATTTCTGCAGCCATATAAAAAGAACCTGAAACAAGAATCGGTGTATTATTGAGTTTTGAGTCTGAATTTTCTTTCAGTGCAAGAGTAAGTGCAGCTGCAGGTTCTTTTACCAAGGTAATATTACAATCCAGATTTAGTTCACTTTTTTTTCTGAGAAAGAGTGCATATAGAGCATCCGGATCACTCTCTTTAAAGTTGCCGGGTGTCGAAATTATTATTTTTTTAAAGCATCTGATTGAGTAATCCGCCATAAGTTCGTGGTTTTTCCCGAGAACCGCACCAAATATAAGCAGTCCCTCTTTGTTGGGGAATATTTGTCTAAATGAATCATATAGTTTAATAATTGACTGCTCAGTATGTGCTCCATCGATAAAAACAGGGGGATTTTTCTGCAGAAGCTCCATCCTGCCTGGTATAAATGCTTTTTCAAGTGCTTTTACTGTTATGTTGTCGGCGTATTCTCCTACTGCTTCAAGAGAGAGAAGAGCAAGGGCTGCATTCTCAGCTTGAAAATTGCCGCGTAATTGTAGTGAAAGCTGTAAAGGTTTTTTATGCTTCCATGAGATAGTGCATATTTCACCATTAAAGAGAGTTTTTGTAGATATTGAATCTAGTTCATCCTTAAGGGAGTGTATATCGGCATCTAAATCTTTAGCTATCTGTTTGATAATATTCTCAGCACCATTTTTTAGATTTCCTATTACAACAGGAGTCCGGTACTTTATAATACCTGCTTTTTCTCCGGCAATTTTCTCAATAGTATTACCAAGGATTGCGGTATGCTCCAGCTCAATAGAGGTAATCACAGAGAGTTTTGGCTGAATAATATTGGTAGCATCCAGTCTTCCGCCCAACCCGGTTTCAATTACTGCCCAGTCACAATGAGACTCTTTAAATAATAAAAATGAGAGAAGGGTCAGCAGTTCAAAAGTAGTAGGGTTAATGTAACCTTTTTCCTCGGAGAAGGTGAACGTTTCCAGATGTTCTATCATATAATTTATTGTTTTAACCAGTATTTCATCGGAAACAAACTGACCGTCGACAGTGAAACGTTCACGGTAGGTACTTACATGGGGTGATACATACAGTCCTGTTCTATAGCCTTTGGCAGAGAGTCCTGCACTGATGAAAACACCTGTTGATCCTTTTCCTTTTGATCCTGCAATATGTATTGCTTTAAAACTGTGCTCGGGATGTTGAAAATGATCAAGTAATGCAACCATCCTATCGAGCCGGTACATTCTTACGGTATAGTGTGTTTTTTTAGCGAGATTAGTGAATGATTCAAAATAGGTAAAAGCAGTATCGACATTTGTAAATTTCATTAGCCGTACTTTAGTATAAACTGGCCTTTCTGGTCAATCTGGATTATTTCAAAAATCAGTTTATTCTCAAACAAGCGAGAGGATCGGCAAAAAGTTGTGATGTTCCCGATCCGTTGATCTGTAGACAGCAATCTTTTAATTCAAAGAGCGGTGAGCGGGTACTTATTGACCCGGCCTTACATTATGGGTATCCGGAGGTTGATATTTCCATGACAGAGCTTTTTGGGGGCTTTGGTACGAGAGAATCTGTACAACCTTTATCATATGCTGAACAATTTCTCTTGCGAACCAACTCAATATAAAGTAGAGTTATATATGCTGATAGAGGCCATTATTATTATGGTAATTAAAGAAATTGCTTGATGTTATGAAAAGATTGATTAATGAATGTTTAAAAAAGGAGCGGATTATGAAAGTAAAGCATAATGATAAACCCTGGTTAAAGCTGCAGAAATATAAGGAAGAGTATTTTCAGGGGGAATGGCCTACTATTACAGAGATGTTTAATATTACAGTATCAGAATATCCTGATAATAAATGTTTTACTGCTTATTCACCCGAAGAGCTGTTCTTTACCTATAAAGAGGCACAGCAGAAAATCATTGAAGTTTCTAATTATCTGGTAAAAAAAGGGCTAAAGCACGGAGACAAGGTAGCTGTCACAGGGAAGAATAGCCCCGAATGGGCGATTGCATATCTTGCAATACTCTATGCGGGGGGAATAGTAATTCCTCTGGACTACCAGTTAAAAGTTGAGGAAATAGATAGCTTAATGAAGTTTTCTGGTGTATCAATCCTTTTTGTTGATGAGGAAAGGTTTGATCTTCAGGATGCTGATGGGAAAGCTGGACTGACTGAAAAAATTTCACTTTCTCCCGCAAAGGATAATTATATACTCAATATTCAGGAACCTGAATTTGTTGATCGGAAGATGCCCAAAGAGGAGGAGTTTGCTGTAATTCTGTTTACATCGGGAACAACAGGAAATCCAAAAGGAGTTATGCTTACTCACCGGAATATGGTAGCAGACTGTTTTCTCGGGCAGGGGCTTATGAACCTCTATCCCAGCGATGTTTTTTATGCACTGCTTCCCATTCATCACTCTTACACTATGCTGGCAGTATTTTTTGAAGCACTTTCAGTTGGAGCTGAAATTGTTTTCGGGAAAAAATTAATTGTAAAGCAGATACTTCTGGAATTAAAACAGGCTAAGGTAACCATGTTTCTTGGTGTCCCAATGCTTTTTAATAAACTACTGAAAGGGTTGCTGAACGGTATTAAAGAGAAAGGTATTGTGATATATGGGATTATCCGTTTTCTTATGTCTATAAGCGGATTTATTAAAAATTTTTTTGGGGTGAACCCCGGAAAAAAAATGTTTGGAGGCCTTTTGGCCAAATTGTCACTCGATACAAACAGGATTTGTATTAGCGGAGGCGGCCCTCTTCCCGCATCCACTTTCAAACTTTTTAATCAATTGGGAATTGATTTTGTGCAGGGATACGGGTTGACTGAAACTTCCCCAATTATTACATTGAACCCGATTTATGCATATAAGGAAGCGTCTGTAGGTAAAATTCTTCCACAGACAACTATGAAGCTTCTTAATCCTGATGAGAAGGGGATTGGAGAAATCCTGGTAAAAGGACCTATGGTTATGCAGGGGTACTATAAAAACAAGGAAGCTACTGATGCTATTTTTACCGAGGATGGATGGTTAATGACTGGTGATGCCGGTTTTATAGATAGTGAAAATTATGTATATCTTACCGGGCGTACAAAGTCCTTAATTGTAACCGAGGGTGGAAAAAATGTTTTTCCTGAAGAAATTGAGGATGAATTCCAGTTGTTCGATGAAATTGAACAAATTTTGGTTATCGGATATCTGATTGATAAAAAAACAAAGTCTGAAGGAATTCGGGCAATGATTTTTCCAACAGAAACTTATGTGAATAAAGTAAAAGAGAATACTGATGAAGCCGGTGCTGCAGAAGTAATTCAGAAGAGAATGGATGGGATTGTATACGAAGTTAATCGTCGGATGACTGGGTATAAACATATAACACAGGTAACGGTTGTAGATAAACCAATGCCAATGACTTCTACCAAGAAAATAAAAAGATTTGAAGTCATAAAGGAATATAGTGATAAATAGATGATTAGTTCAACAAGAAATTATCTCCGAAAGCTCGCACATGAGCTGAAACCTGTCGTAATGGTAGGAAAAAACGGAATTAATGCCAGTGTTGAGGAAGCTGTAAATCAGGCTCTTACCTCTCACGAGCTTATTAAAATTAAATTTATTGATTTTAAATCCTCTAAAAAGGAATTAACCATGCTGCTTATTGAAGCAGTAGATGCAGATTTAATCTCGCTTATCGGCAATATTGCCACTCTTTTTCGGCAGAACAGAGATCCTGATGATCGAAAAATAGAAGGTGTGGTTTTATAATTTATGATTTCACATACAACAACATTTTCACCTTTAAAAGCGATGTCTATCGCAGCAATTCCACAACTGATTCAGGGACCAGGATCTTTAAAAAGAGTGACGGAATGGCTCATTGGCCGTAGATTTATATCAGTAATACTCTGTACCGGCGGAAAATCGTTTGATAACTCTCTTTTCAGAGATGAGTTATTTGATCTTTTGAGTACACAGGGAATTACCTATAAAAGATTTATTATCTCCGGTGAACCTTCTCCGGAATTAATTGATTCAATCACATACTCAGCTGCTTTCGAACCTTTTGACTGTGTAATAGGAATTGGAGGCGGGAGTGTTATGGATACAGCGAAAGCTGTTGCATCCATGATCCCGGTAGTTCGCAGAGCAGGTGCAGGATCAACAGAATCTGTAAGTGTGTATGACTATCTTGAAGGAGTTGGCACGAAAAATCCTGAAGCAGAGAGATTGGGTCTTGTTACGATACCAACTACTTCCGGAACAGGCTCAGAGGCAACAAAAAATGCGGTAATAAGCCGGGTGAGAGAGGGGGATGGAGGATTTAAAAAATCCCTTAGACATGATAATTATGTTCCGGACCTTGCCATTCTTGATGCAAACCTTATACAAACCTGTCCACAAGAGATAACGGCTTCTTCAGGGCTGGATGCTGTTACCCAACTGCTTGAATCGTATGTTTCTACCCTTAGCAACCCTTTTACTGATGCCCTGGCAGAAGATGGACTTATTCGTGTTGGGAAATCTTTACTGCCTGTTTGTGAAAATGGTCAAAATATTCAAGCCAGAAGTGAAATGGCTTATGCGGCATATCTTTCAGGAATAACCCTTGCAAATGCCAATCTAGGGGTTATTCATGGTGCAGCCGGGGTACTTGGCTGTATTCGGCCTATACCTCATGGAGTTGTCTGCGGCACACTGCTGGCTGAATCTACAAAAACAATAACAGATAGGCTGATTGGAGACTTTGATGAAAATAACCCGGCATTGTTGAAGTATAGTAAGGCTGGATATTTACTTAACATTGACAAAAAATATAAAAACGTCAAATACGGTGTAACCTTATTACTTGATACATTGTTTAGTTGGCAGGAGGTTCTGAAATTGCCCTGTTTACGGGTTTATGGTTTTACTAAAGAAGAACTTTTGATACTAGCAGAAAAAACTGATTTGAAAAAAACACCAGTTAATCTGTCAGTTAATGAAATTAGGCAAATTTTTACTGCTCGGCTGTAGGTCGATGGTAAAATATTAGCTATACGAAGACAAGGAGCTGTTCCTGAATGAAAATTCCGGGCAGCTCCTCGTTTTTTCTGGATCTATTTTAAGCCAAATTTATACGTATTCCTGTTCCTTTGTATATTTCCAGGGAAGATGAAGGGTGTTAGAGTAGTACCCTTGGTTTTCCACTGGTAGAAGTACTGCCATTCTGCGCATGATCTCATCAGTAATTTCCTGACGTTCATCACTATTAAACCGTTTTTTTTCCAAAACAAGGGTAAAAGGTTTTCCTACACGTATTTTAACAGGAGTACGCTTTAGTTTCTTAATATTTTTTGAGAAATTTTCCAATCCAATATGCATTACCGGAAGCATGGGAACCTGTTGTTTAATTGCGATAAAAGAGGTTCCTGCCTGGCCGCGGTTTAGTGTCCCCTCAGGGCTTCTGGTTCCTTCCGGAGCAATACAAAGAAAATCACCCTTATCAAGTACTGAGAAGCACTCTTTAATGGATTTCATGTCTATTTCTCCACGTCTGACCGGAATGCATTCCCACCAGTTCATCAAAGTTCTTGTAGCAGTAGAATTCCATAATTCAGCTTTTCCTAATGCAATAGTTCTTCGGGGCTGCATAAAAAGGTACAATATGGGGGCTTCCATAAAAGATATATGATTTGCCAATACTATCATGGGGCCACTCTTCGGTACCTTCTGAAGCTCTTTTATATCAAGTTTGCAGGACATACGCATAAGACCTTTTATGATAACATTCCCAATTCGGTTCGCAAGTGTCATTGGATTATTTTCCCTGCTGTTCTAGCGATAGAGTAATAGTTGGTTGGTCACAAACTTCTATGGGACCATAATATTGTATTGCTCCGGGAAAGGTATAACTGGTTTCCAATGCCCAGGTTTTTCTGTTTTCGGCAAACTCTTTGAAAGGTTTTCCGTCAAGTTCAACCAGAGCTTTCCTGATAACTGGTTTCATACTTCCATGCCGCTGCTCAAGATTCATCATCATTGTCACCGGTATTCCTCCGGCCTTCCACTCCTCTGCAGGTGCGGAAAGATTTGATATGGAGGATATATATCCTGTAATTCCTGAAGCTATAAGCATAAAAGCGTTATATCCCAAAGAGTAACAGTAATCTGCATCAAAATTTGATGGGAAAGCACATCTTCCTTCATACCCGAAGAAATGATGCTGTGCACTGAATTTCCCACTGAATTTTCCATCATTTTTCCACTCTTTAAGTCTATTTTCAACCATTTCAATTAATAATTTTTCAGTTTCAATTCTTGATACCTGAACATTTCCATGAGGATCTCTATCCATCAGAAGTTGTCTCTGAATGTTATTGGGGAGTGAGGAAAAAGCATATGAAGAATCCTTGGTGAGATTGGTATTTACCCACTCAGATTGTGCCTCAAATGTGCTCAGTGTACTGAAATGAGCAGAGTGTTCAGCCATAAGATCGTTTAATTCTGAAATCAGGATTTTCATCTCAGGAATAAACTCTATAAGACCTTCCGGTACAAGAGCCAAACCAAAGTCATTACCTTGGCTGCTTCTTTCAGCAACTATTTTTGCAATATCTTCAACTATCTCTTTAAGCGTAGTTTGATTCTCTTCTATCTCTTCAGAAATCAATGCAATATTCGGTCGTGTCTGAAGTGCACATTCAAGAGCAATATGTGAAGCACTTCGCCCCATCAGTTTAATAAAGTGCCAATATTTTTTCGCAGAATTTGCATCTCGTGCTATATTCCCAATAAGCTCTGAATAAGTTTTAGTCGCAGTATCAAATCCAAAAGAGACCTCTATAGCTTCATTTTTCAAGTCGCCGTCAATTGTTTTTGGTGCTCCGACTACAGAAATTCCTGATTTATTTACCGCAAAATACTCAGCTAGTACCACAGCATTCGTATTAGAGTCATCTCCGCCGATAACGACAAGAGAAGAAATTTCTCTTTTTTTACAAACTTCAACACATATAGCGAATTGTTCCTCTGTTTCAAGTTTTGTTCTTCCTGAACCAATAATATCAAAACCGCCGGTATTTCTAAAAGGATCAAGAAATTCAGCAGTAATTTCTGCAGCATCATTTTCAAGAATGCCGGAAGGTCCGCCACGGAACCCAAAAAGCTTTGATTCCGAATTAGCATTTTTAATTGCATCAAATAAACCTGCAATTACATTATGTCCACCTGGAGCTTGCCCTCCTGATAAAATAACACCCACATTTCTCTTTTCAGAAATAGTTTCATTTATACCACCGGTAAATCCAATAACTGGCTTTCCGTAGGTGTTGGGAAAGATAGCTTTTAACTCTTTTCTGTCGGTATCGGGTTCAGCTATATCGCCTAAAACAGGGATAATAGAATGAATTTCCTGACGTAAAATTTTAGGCAGCTTCGGATTATAATCATATCTTGCTTTCTGTAATGGTGAAATTTTCATTAAGCAGCTCCTTGCAGTATTTTCAATTAAATATGTGCTTTATAACACCATTTATATAGGGATTTTAATAAAATGACAAGTTTTAGATTCTGCAAATATTTTTTAACTATATGAATTGACCACAAAATGGTCTCGTTATAGACTGTCTAGTATGAAAGTATCTACAGTTATTCCATTTATTCAGCATTATGCTTGGGGTAATTCATATAGTATCCCTCAGCTTCTTGGAAAAAAACCTGACGGATCACCCTGGGCAGAATTATGGTTGGGAACTCATCCGAAAGGTCCATCTGAAATCATTTTTATGAATAAAACAATTACACTTCAGGAATATATCCAAAAATCTCCATTGGAAATTCTGGGTAAGGCTGCAAAGCAATTCAAGGGAGCGCTTCCTTTTTTATTGAAGATTCTTGCTGTTGAGAAACCATTATCGATACAATGTCATCCTGCAAAAGCGCAGGCTGAAAAAGGGTTTTTAAAAGAAATTTGTAATGGAATTGATATAAATGCATTTAACCGCAGTTACAAAGATGATAATCACAAACCAGAAATTTTATGCGCACTTACCCCATTTACGGCATTATGCGGGTTCAGACCTGCTGGTGAAATAGATAGATTATTCGATTTTCTTGATTCTAAAATATATAAAATTCATCTATATCACCATTTATTTAACGACTCTCATAAAGAATCCGATTGTTATCGTGCTTTTTTTACTACACTTTTACAGCTGCCTATAGGTGAAAAACAGAAATTTCTCAAAGAACTTTCTCTATCAGCTGAGATCTTTAGCAGTAGTGTTCCGGAATTTCGATTGGTAAAACAGCTTCTAAAAGAGTATCCTGGAGATGCTTCTGCTGCCGCCCCATTATATCTAAATTTGATAGAACTACAGCCGGGTGAAGCCCTCTATCAACCTGCTGGAGAACTTCATGCATACATTCATGGGACGGGTGTAGAACTCATGGCTAACTCTGATAATGTTCTTAGGGGCGGGTTAACCAGTAAATATATAGATGTTGATGAACTTATGGAAATTGTTGAGTTCAAAGGAATTCAAAAAGAGAAAACAATGCCTTTAAAATTTTCAGAAAGGCTGAAGGCGTCAGGGAGTGGGGTCGGCAGAGAATTTTATCCAACCCCGGCAAAAGAGTTCCTGTTATCCAGAATTGTTCCATCTTCAAGTGTTAATATCGCAATTCGGGAAAGTATTGAAATTCTTCTGTGTACCTCAGGTACAGGTTCTCTGATATTTGAAGATGAACAAAAGGGAAGACAGTCATTAGCGGTTCAAACAGGATCGATGCTGGTAATTCCGGCTGATTTATCAGAATATACCATTACCACAGCTGATGATGGCGTAGTGTTTATAGCAGAAATTTCTGGTGAGGAAAAATAATTATGACAATCTGGATCGATGCCGATTCCTGCCCCAGGCCAATCAGGGCAATAATAATGAAAGCAGCAGCAAGATTAAAAACTGTTACTGTATTTGTTGCAGATAGAAATCTAGAGGATTGTAAAGGGAAATATATTAAAATGCAGGTAGTTGAACCCGGTATGGACAATGCTGATTCCAGCATAGTTGAACAGGTTCAATATGGGGATCTCTGTATTTCAAGAGATATTCTACTGGCCTCAAGGCTTGTCGAAAAGGGAAGTATTGTCATTGATGACCGTGGTACTAAATATACTGAAGAGAATATGGCTGAAAGACTTTCGGTAAGAAATATGATGACGGATTTTAGGGAATCCGGAATTTTCTCTGAAAAAACCAAACCTATGTCACCTAAAGATATTCAAAGTTTTGCAAATATGTTTGATAAGGAAATTACTGCCGCTCTACGTGCAAGTGATATATAGATTTATAAACTGATCTTAAACACATATTTATTAATAACAGGAATCAAGGAGCTGCCTATAATGAACAAGGAAAAATTTAAGCGGGTAATAAAAGAGTATGCTTTTATTACTATAGGTTCTTTTCTAACTGCTCTTGGATTAGTTCTATTCATGACAGTTGTGAGAAACAGAAAAATTAGTCAAGTCACGAATGTGGTAAAGACGATTGATCCTAATGCCTTCATGGTGATAACAAATGCTGCAGAAGTATTAGGAGAGGGTTTTGTTCCCATGGAATCCTATAAGAGGAAATTTTAAATTTTGGAATAAGATACAAAGCATCTAATTATATATCGCATAAATGGAGGAATGTATGGATTTAAAGAAG
Source organism: uncultured Spirochaetales bacterium (assembly GCA_964567895.1). Classification (GTDB taxonomy): domain Bacteria; phylum Spirochaetota; class Spirochaetia; order JABMQR01; family JABMQR01; genus JABMQR01. The sequence continues at coordinate 26,442 of CAZMOX010000005.1, forward strand.
GTAATTGAAGAACGTGAAAGCTGTAGAAATTTTGACCCTGATAGAAGAATTCCTCAGCAAATACTGCAGGAAATTGCAGAAGCTGGACGGGTGGCTCCATCTGCCGGTAATTTACAGCCCTGGAAATTTCTGTTTATATCATCATCTGAATTGCTGCGTAAGGTGAAAAACAGCTATGGAAGCAGATGGGTAGATAATGCCCCGCATTTTCTTATAGTTGTCGGTAATCGTTCCTCTGCATGGGTGCGTTCAGACGGTTATAACTCTCTGGAGACAGATTTAACGATAGCTATGGATCACATGATTCTTGCTGCGGAATCGCTTAGTGTAGGAACCTGCTGGATTGCGGCTTTTGATGATGCAAAATTACGAAAAGCTCTGAATCTCAATGAAGAGGATGAAGTTTTTGCAATTACTCCTTTAGGTTATTTACCTGCTGAACGAGAGAAAAAAGCTAATAAAATAAGGAAGCCTTTGAAGGAAATAGCGTTTTTTATATAATATTTTCAAATATTTGAATATTTTTGTATAATTTTGCAGTTATAGAGAGTATGAAAAACTTATGTATTGGATGTGGAAACGGATTGTTACGGGAAGGTCTTGAATCTCTTTGCAGGCAAACAGGGGAAATACAGTTTGTTGCCAGTGTATCTAACAGCACTGAACTGGGAAAGGTTTTACAGGAAAAAGATTTTGATGTATTGCTGATTGAGCCGGAAACTTTTGTTTTTATATATCAACAGTCGAATCAGTATACAGGAAATCCATTGCTGTATATCAAAAAAAACTACGAATCTCTACTGATATTAGTATTTGCCGGTACTTCTGACTATGCAAAATTACGCCCCTATATGGTTCAGGGTTATGATGGATTTGTTTTTCTGGACAGATCTTTCAGTGAAGCTGTTCATTCAATTCAGGCAGTTACCCGGGGAGTAATATATATACCTTCCGAGGCTGCCGAATCACTTATCCATGAGTATACATTCTATAATTCTGAATTGTTAACCCATCGTGAAACTGAAGTCCTGAAACTGTTAGGCCTTGGAGATACTTCAAAAGAGATTGCTTTTAAATTGGGTATTGCAGTGAGTACTGTTGATGTCCACAGAAAAAAACTGCTGAGAAAAGTCGGGACTTCTTCAACAGCAGGATTAATAAGATTTGCTATAAAATCAGGATTGGTACCTTTATAATATTCCTAAAATTCAGCATTTTTTACAGTTCTTGGGAAGGGGATTACATCACGGATATTCTGCATACCTGTTATGTACTGTATAACACGTTCAAAACCCAGACCAAACCCTGCATGCGGAACACTTCCATATTTTCTCAGATCAAGATACCACCAATAATCTTCTTCGTTTAAACCCCATTCGTGTATTCTTTTAAGAAGAACATCATGCCGGTTTTCACGTTCGCTTCCGCCTATGATTTCTCCCAGCCTTGGAACAAGCACATCCATAGCACGAACAGTCTTACCGTCGTCATTCATCTTCATGTAAAATGCTTTTATCTCTTTAGGATAATCAGTGACTATTACCGGTCCATTACATACTTTTTCAGTAAGAAATTTTTCATGTTCAGATTGAAGATCTGCTCCCCATGATACAGGGAATTCAAATTGGGAGGATGATTTCTCGAGCTCTTTTACTGCGTCAGTATAGGACATATGAACAAAGGGAGCCTCAATAATCTTTTTTAGTGAGTCAACAATTCCTTTCTCAACCCAGGTATTGAAAAATTCCATATCTTCAGGACAGTGCTCTAAAACATAGGAGAAAATATATTTTAGAAATTCCTCGGCAACAGCCATATCTCCATCAAGGGTGCAGAATGCCATTTCCGGTTCTATCATCCAGAATTCAGCAAGATGCCTGCTTGTATTTGAGTTTTCCGCACGGAATGTGGGGCCAAAAGTATAAATGTTTTTCATAGCCAATGCATAAATTTCTGCTTCAAGCTGTCCGCTGACTGTTAGATTGGACTGCTTACCAAAGAAATCCTTGCTGTAATCGACAGCTCCATTTTTTGTTTTTGGAACATTATTCAGCGGCAGTGTCGTTACTTGAAACATTTCACCAGCACCTTCACAGTCCGATGCAGAGATTATAGGGGTATGTACATAGAGAAAGTCATTTGTTTGGAAAAAAGAGTGAACAGCAAAACTTAGTGCACTTCGAACTCTTGTTACAGCTCCAAGAGTATTTGTTCTGGGGCGTAAATGCGCAATTTCCCTTAAAAACTCAAAAGAGTGCCGTTTTTTCTGAAGAGGATAGGTTTCAGCCGGAGAGGCTCCCCAGAGTACTACCTTTTCAGCTTTGAGTTCTACTTTTTGGTTCTTGCCAGGTGAATCAACTAAATATCCGGTAAATTCTACACTTGCACCAGTTGAAATTTTATCGATTGTTTTAATCATTTCTTCACTGGTTTTATCCAGAATAACCTGGAGATTTTTAAGACTGGAACCATCATTTATCTCAAAAAAACAGAAGTTTTTAGAATCACGTTTTGTTCTGACCCAACCCTCAGCGATAATTAATTTTTCATTTTCATCAGGATCCATGGTAAGTAAATTTTTTATGCGTAAAGACATTAGTCACTCCTTGCAGCGTAATAAATTCTGATTAACGACAGTATACACATAAAATTCTTGAACCGCAACGAAACTTATCATCGTACTTATCATCGTACTTATCATCACTTATCATCACTTATCATCGTAAAATTTTGAGGTTCTTCCTCTATGTAGTTTTTTACTGTATATTAAAGCTGATTTCCTTAAAATGAATCAAATATTTGGTTTGGTTTCTTAAATTTTGAAATTCAGGAGATAGACTTGGGAAAAACAGTATATCAGATTATCGGAACAAAAAAGAGCAGTGATACAAAAAAGGCCATCAGGTATTGTAAAGAACGATCAATCCCCTTTCATTTTGTTGATCTACATGAACGATCTCTTTCAGCCGGTGAACTGCAGAATATTTTTAAAATAGTAGATTCTATTGATATGATTGATACCACTAGTTCAACGTATAAAAAAAGAGGATATGCTTATATGGAATTTGATCCAGTTGAGGAGCTTCTTGAATATCCGCACCTTCTTAAGATTCCCATTATACGTGCTACTAATAAAGTGCTTGTTTCCGCAGATTCTAAAGAACTTGATCGGTTCTTTGGGAAGGGATAATCAGGATGATTAAATATTCGATTCTTGGAAGCGGATCTTCAGCCAATGCATACATTTTTGAGAGTGACAGTGGATCTATACTTGTAGACAATGGTTTTTCGGCTAAGGAGCTTGTACGAAGAGCTATTGAAGCTGGGCACGATCTGGATAAGGTGCATGTAATTCTTTTAACTCATACCCATAGTGATCATATGCGTGGTGTTGGTACCGCAGCAAGAAAGCTTTCTGTTCCTGTTTCCATGCATGAGCAGATATCCCCATACAATATTGTTAAAAATGGCAGACCTGAGATTATTCCAGTCAAACCAGGGGAAACTTACTTAATAGGTGATTTTACCTACACACCATTTACTACCAGCCATGACGCTCCCTATTCAATGAGTTATTCTATTACTCTGCGGGCTGATTCAGGAAGAAAGAAATTTGTAATATTAACCGATACCGGGGAAATACCCAGTGTAGTTAAAGAGATTCTTATTGATACTGAGGTACTGTTTTTAGAGGCAAATTATGATTTACAGATGCTTCTAAACGGACCCTATCCACTCTTCCTTAAACGCAGGATTTTCTCAAAACAGGGTCATCTGTCAAATGATGCTGCTGTTGAATTTCTTAAGGAACTTCAGGATGATAAGAATTACCATCTTAAGAAAATATTTTTGTGTCATCTTTCCGATATGAATAATAATCCCGGCCTTGTTGCAAAAGCTTGTGAGGATTTGATAAGAACGGGAATGGATATTACTATCTGCAGTAAGGGTGGTATGTATTCAGCTGATTTGAAATAGCAGGTACCCTTACAGGTACCCTTAAAATAGGAGTTTTAATGTGAAGCATATAAATAATGTGAGAATTCAGGAAATAAAACCTCTAATAAGCCCTTATAAGCTTAAGCAAAAGCATTCGACGAACGATAGGCTTTTAGAACAGGTTGAGAGACAAAGAAAAACTATCTCTGATATTGTGAGTGGTAAAGATTCCAGGCTTCTAGGGGTAGTGGGACCCTGTTCAATTCATGACAAAAACGCAGCAGTTGAGTATGCTCAGAAGCTGTCAGAATTATCAACCAAAATACAAGACAGGATTTTTATTGTGATGAGGACCTATTTTGAGAAACCTCGTACTGTTCTTGGGTGGAGAGGATTGATCCTGGATCCATATCTTAATGGCACCTATAATATTGGCGATGGATTGGATTTGGCCCGTGAAATTCTTCTTGAAATTTCTGAAACAGGGTTACCGGTGGGGTGTGAAATGCTTGATCCGATAGTTCCTCAGTATATTGATGATCTTGTTGCCTGGGCAGCTATAGGAGCAAGAACTACGGAGAGTCAGACACATAGGAATCTTGCCAGCGGCCTTTCAGTCCCGGTTGGGTTTAAGAATAGTACAAGTGGAAACTTTTTTAATGCAATTAATGCGATAAAATCTGCAGCAAATCCCGCCAGTTTTATTGGTATAGATGAGCATGGCAGCAGTTCAATTTTACGAACTACCGGAAACGATAAAGGACATCTGATTCTCAGAGGCGGAGCAACAGGTCCTAATTATTATGAAGAGGATGTTGAACAAGCAGCGGTATATATGGAGAAATTGGGCTTGAATCCCTCTATTATTGTAGACTGCAGTCATGAAAATTCCGGAAAGAAAATAATTCGTCAGGCCAGAGTGCTCCGTTCAGTTATTGATCAGCGAGTTGACGGTGTTGCAGCGATTAAAGGATTCATGCTTGAAAGTAATCTATTTGAGGGAAATCAGTTTGTTACTGATGAGACAGATAAACTGATATATGGTGTCTCCGTAACCGATGCATGCATAGGGTGGGAAGAGACAGAAAGAATTTTATTAAAGGCCTATAATAATCTTGATCAGAAGGAGGTTTGGTAATGAGCAGGGCGGTAGTATTTCTCGCTGAGGGATTTGAGGAAATTGAAGCTATGGTTTCTATCGATCTTCTCCGAAGAGGCGGCGTGGAGGTCACTCTATCAGGAGTTCAGGGGAAACTGATAACAGGTGCACATGGTATACGAATTGAAGCTGATGAAGAGTTAGTCAATTTCGAAAACTATCAGGATTACGATGCGGTTGTGCTTCCCGGGGGCATGCCGGGCTCAAAAAATCTCTCAGATTCCAGAGAAGTTAATAAATTAATTGTCAGTATGTTCAATGCAAATAAAATTGTTGGTGCAATCTGTGCGGCACCTGCTGTAGTTCTCGGTAAATTGGGCATTCTTAGAGGTAAAACGGCAGTTTGCTATCCAGGTGCTGAGGCGTATGCTCCACCTGAGTGTGTTTTTTCAGACCATACTGTTGTTACCGATGGAAATCTTATTACCGCTCAGGGTGCGGGGTATGCAGCAGAATTCGGACTGGCACTTCTTAAGGCTCTTGAAGGTGATGATGCAGCTGCAGATGTAGGAAGAGCGACTCTATTCACATAGTAACAAGTAATTTTAAGTGTTACAGGGTACTAAGTACTAGATTTTCCTGTACAAAATAGTCTGATAATATTTTCCGCACCCTCTTCGAGCAGTATGAGTGAATTTTCAATAGCATAATCAAGGGTCATTTCCCTGTTTGCTGTACTGAATAATGCTGTTATTCCAACAGCGTAGAGTTCTTCTATTTTTTTACCAAGAGCTCCTGAAAAACAGACAACAGGAATTCCCTGTTTTTTTGCAGCTGCGGCCACTCCTGCAGGAACCTTCCCAAAAGCTGTTTGATAATCAGTTTTTCCTTCTCCTGTTATAACCAGCTGAGCATTTTTCAGAGTCTTATCAAATTCCACAGCCTCCAAAATGAGTTCTATACCGGATTGTAGTTTTGCATTAAAGAAAGCAATAAGTCCGCCGCCTAAACCACCTGCTGCACCAGTTCCAGGAATATCGGCGATTGTTTTACCAAGCGATTTCTCAATAACTTCAGCTAGATTTCTAAGGCCATTGTCAAGAGATATTACTTTTTCTTCAGTAGCACCTTTTTGAGGACCATAGATATATGCAGCACCGGTAGATCCATAAAAGGGGTTGCTGACATCACAGGCTACAAGAATATCTGTGTTCGGAATCCGGGGATCCAGCATTGACATATCTATTTTTTTAACTCGTGACATATCATCACCGGTTACGCCGGTTTCCTTACCTTCATCATCCAAAAACTTAACACCAAGAGCAGAAGCAGCTCCCATACCGCCGTCATTTGTAGCACTGCCGCCGATACCCAGGATTATTTTTTTACACCCGGAATTAAGGGCGTGCAGAATAAGCTCCCCGGTTCCTACTGTGGAAGTTTTTCCCGGATTTTTCAGGTGGTCAGGAACAAGAGGAAGACCTGAAGCAGAAGCCATTTCGATAACTGCAGTAGTCCCATCATGCAGTATCGCATATTCAGCTTCTACAACTCCATTGAGAGGATCGGTAACTACGGCTTTAATTATTTGACCTCCGGCTGCTGAAGCAGCAGCATCAACAGTTCCTTCACCACCATCAGCCATAGGTACCTTAATAATTTCGAGATTTTGATTGAATCTCCTCATGCCGCGTTCAATAGCATCAGCAACGGCAAGTGCGGTTTGATTTCCTTTAAATGAGTCCGGTGCAACAATAATTTTCATATAATTAGTATTCCTGAGTTTCTGCAGGGGGATAGACAACCAGATCTCTTAAATAGGGGAGCTTAACCATATCTCTTGCAAAGGCGGCCTTTCTTGCTTTATTTACGTAGTTTGGGTTTTGAAAGCTGTAAGTGAAGTTAGTATGGATATCATATGTTCCGTTCATTAATGCATAAGTATCCTCTGTCATCACAAGTTCTTCATCAGTGGGGATTACAAAGATTTTTACCGGAGAATTTTCAGTTGAAATCTCAAGCTCAGCATTTTGGCATCTAGCTTTATCATTTTTATCAGGATCTATGCAAATTCCAATATTTTCCAGGCCGGAAAGTGCTTTTATCCTTATGTGAGAAGCCATTTCTCCCACACCAGCGGTCAGTATAACTGCATCAACTTTACCAATAGCTGCCGAATATGCCCCTATATATTTTTTAATTCGATAGCACTCCATATCTATAGCAAGTTGACAGGATTCATCGCCTGCTGCTGCATTATCCCGTATATCCCTGCGGTCACTATATTTGCCGGTAATGCCAAGAAGTCCGCTTTTTTTATTAAGAACAGAATCTATTTCATGTGCAGACATTCCGGTATTGTTTATCATAAAGGGGATGATTGCCGGATCCAGATCGCCTGACCTGGTTCCCATTATTAATCCTTCAAGTGGGGTAAGTCCCATCGAAGTATCAATACATACACCATTTTTAACGGCACAAATAGATGCGCCGTTTCCGATGTGAGCAATTATTATATTGGTATCCAGAGCGTTTTTTCCTAAAAGAGCTGCAGCACGTTTGGCGGTATAAATATAACTGGTTCCATGGAATCCATAACGTCTTACATTATTATTTTTATACCAATCAAGTGGAACGGCATAGAGAAAAGCCTCTTTAGGCATAGTTTGATGCCACGCAGTATCCATTATTGCACAGTGATCAATGTCCGGTAAAACCTGCTGCGCTGCTTTAACTCCTAAAATATTAGCCGGCATATGTAATGGAGCAAGAGGAACCATAGATTCAAAAGTTTTCATGGCTTCATCAGTGATGATTATTGATTGTTTAAAAATTTCGCCGCCGTGAACAACCCGATGCCCTACAGCTTTAATTTCAGAGATACTGCCAAGAACCCCATGCTGTTCATCAATAACCATATTGATAATCTTTTCAATTGCTTCTTTATGGGTGGGACAGGAGAAATTCTCACTTATTTTCTCCCCATTATAATTATGTTCAATAGGTGATAGTTCCTGCCCTATTCTTTCAACAACACCGACTGCTAAAACATCGCGGTTTTCCCAGTCATATACCTGATATTTCACAGATGAGCTGCCGCAATTGAGAGTCATAATAACCATACTAAATTCCTCCGCACCCATACTTTTAAATCAAAACATATAAAATTGCCACACTTACTAAAATCTTAAATAACAGAATATCAGACATGGGACATACTGGTAAAAAGTTCAGGAGTGAAACAGATCCGAACTTATTGAATTGCTTTTGTAAGTGATGGAATATTGTGTCATGTTACGGTAAAAAATTCAATAAGTTTTAGGAAATCTGAATATTTATTGCTGTTTTTTTAGTTATAGAAGTATGAGGATATTTATTAGTTTATTACTGTCCATACTTATTATCAGCGCAATGGTTTCTGAGTCATTGCATGCTGAAAACCCGGATTCTCCAGTAGATATTGGCGCCCAAATTAATCTATGTGCAGCCGAAACAGGAATTACATCAAAAATTGTACTAAATACATCATTTCCAGGTACCGGATGGGATTTTCGTGTTGCTTTGAACCAGTCCGTATCTGAGCTTCCGGAAATGTTTCTACGCTACAATCATTTGAATTTTTTATCCCAATTTGGATCGATGTATATTAGCGGTTTGCTGCATTATTTGGAAAACCCATTCTCAGTGAATGATTATGAAGACTTTGTATCACCATTATCAGTCTCTCTGGTTCCGGTGTCTCTTACTGCTGAGAGTGTCAGTCGGAAATATCCTGAAGTACTGCTGGGTTGGAAGATGCAGGGAAACTGGTTTTCTGCTCCAGTTACACTATATGCATATACTATACCTCCCGGTTTAAATAAATCTGCTCATTATCGAGCAGGTTTTTGGGGAACTTCTCACTTGCAGGAGCAGACAATTCAAATTGGCACTTTGCTGCATGGCCTACAGAGTGATGATAAATTTATAGAAGATTCTGAATGGTATTCTGAAGCGCTGCAGAACCGAGCTGCTTCCAGAGAGGGTTTATCTGCCGGAATTAGACTTTTTCGGGAAAATGAATTTTCTGGAAGTGGAATCATAGGACTTGTTTCTCTCGATTCATATAGGAAAAGTGGTTTTATGGCAGGAGGTGCTATTTCCCTCAAAAAAGGATTACTCAATATAAAGTATTTTCAATCAGTCTATTCACCCTCCTATCCTATTATAGTTTCCGAAAGTTCAAGTAATAGATCAACTTTGCATACAGGTGCAGTGTTATTGGAACTGCCAAAACTACTGAGTATCTCAATGGAAGTGTCTGAAGAAATAGATTCAATTGATTGGAATTTTAGGGAGGGGACAGAAGCTGAGCGGTCATGCACTACAGATGCAGAGATTGAATTGGGACTAGCTGTGATAAAAATAAAGGATTTTTTACTCTATTCCTATCCGGTTAATGGGCACGAAGTTTCTGTGAATAGAGTACTCACTACTGATTGCATCCTGAAATTTGGGGCTCTGAAAATAGTAACAAAATTTTCAGCAACGTATACCGATCGGCACTTCATGGAGAGAGATAAAACTATTGAGCTGAATATTAAAACAGGAAATATTTCCTGTTTATGTAAAATAGATTTTTCAGGAAATATCCAAAAAAGTAGTATTGAGTTGAAATACACCAGTGAGAGATTTCTGTTTACTATTAAAGCTGATACTACCGGGAAATACCAGGCATCAGTAGTTGCAGAAATTTGAAAGAGCATTAATTTTATAGATGCAGTAAATATCTTGCTGTTTCAAAATAGATTGCATATCCACAAATATCAATTAAAGTTGCCATTAATGGTGCTGACATGACTGTAGGATCAAATCCTGCCTTGTGGATAAGTAGTGGAGCTATTGTTCCAAGTAAGTTGGAGAGCAGTACCACCAGCATTAGGGAGAATCCAATTACTACACCTTCATAAATTCCGACTCCCGGGGGAAGCAATATACTTCTAAGAATAATTACAACACCGGTTAACACACCAAGTACGATTCCGATAAGGAACTCTCTACCCATAATTCTAAAGATTTCTTTAAATTGAATCTCTCCCGTTGCAAGTCCACGAATCATCAGGGTGGAAGATTGACTGCCGGTGTTTCCGCCGGTCTGCGTAATAACCGGCATGAATATTACCAAAAAGGCTGCTCCGGCCATAAGAGAGATATATTGAGTGAGAATATTTGCTGAAACGGTACCCATCAGAAGCAGAATAATAAGCCAGGGTACTCTTTTCCTTACCAGAGTCCAGATTGAACTATCTAAATAGGATTCTGATGAACCGCCCATAGCACCCATCTTGTAAACATCTTCTGTTTGTTCTTTCCTTATTACATCAATTATATCATCAAAGGTAACAATACCGATAAGTACATGATCATGGTTTGTAACCGGAATAGCTGCAATATCATACTCTTCCATTATTCTTGCGACATCTTCCTGGTCAGTATCATCATACACACTGACCACCTTTTCCTGGATGAGAGTAGAAATTTTCACTGCATCATTTGAAGAGAGAAGTTCCTTCATCGTGATAATCCCAATTAATCGTTCGAGCTTATCGATTACATAGATACTGAAAAGATACTCAACAGAATTACAATTTGCCCTGATAAACTGAATTGCCTGAGCAATCGTAATCCCGGCTTGTACAGCTAGAAATCTTGGAGTCATAAGTCCGGCAGCATCATCTTCATCATACCTAAGTAAGAAAAGCATTTCGCGTTTACCGTCCTCACTAAGGTTTTCCCATACTGCGTCACGCACTTCTTTGCTAGCACTCTGCATAATATCAACAAGGTCATCAGGTTCCATCATTTTAAAGAGAGTTTTCTTGTTTTGTGCTGAAAGACCGGAAATGATAAATTCCTGATCATGATCACTTAGTTCGGATATTAAATCCGTTTTTATGGTCATAGGAAGATCTACAAATATAGTTAATGCCTCTTCAGCATTCAATTCCTGCCAGGCTTCAAGAAGATCAGAAAAAGAGATGTCATTTAAAAATTCAATTTTTTCTTTTTGAGACATTTTGTTGTGATATTCCAAATAGTGTTCAAGGATATTGCTCATACTGTTCCTCCTTGCTGAATTCTGAATTGCCAAGATAACGTACTTCACATTCAAGATCAACTGCAAACATATGTTTTACCCTTTTTTGAATAATTGCAATTAATTGGAGTACATCATCAGTAGAAGCCTTCTGTTCAGGATTTATGATGAAATTGGCATGATAATCAGCTATAACTGCTCCATTTATTGAGTAACCGCTTAAACCGGATTTCTCGATAAGTGTACCAGCAGATAATCCAAAATAGGGATGATCTTTTGGTACTTTAGGTTTCTTGAATACTGAACCAGCAGAAGGAGAGTTGTAGTGCCCCTTTTCCTCCCTCTGCGAACGATAATAGGTACACCTTTGTTTCAAATCCTCCGGTGATGCAGAATTCTGGAAAGAAAAATGCATTTTACCAATAAATCCTGTATTTTTCAAAAATACTGATGATCTGTACGTAAAATCAGCATTTTTCGTCAGAATCCGAACTACTTCACCATCATGAGTAATTACATCAACCCAGTCAAGATGATCAGAAATCTCACTGCCAAAACACCCGGCATTGCCAAAAACTGATCCGCCAATTGTTCCGGGTAGACCATAAAACATCTCCAATCCCTGAAATCCGTTATCTGCCGCTGAAGTAACAAGAGTATCCATATCAATTCCACATTCAGCCGTAAGTGATGTATCACATAGAATTAATTTGCACAAGTTTTCGGTTTGAAGGGTAATTCCACGGATACCTCTATCCGAAACAAGTACATTGGTTCCCTTTCCCAAGAATGTAATTGGAATCGCATGCTGGTTTGCGAATGGTAAAATTTTTCTAACTTCTGAAAGATTCTTAGGTTGAATGAAAATATCTGCTGAACCGCCGCACTTTAAAGAGGTATATTTCTTCAAAGGCTCATTGAGCAGTACTTTTGCTGTGATATTGATTTTTTCTAAAGATTCTTTTACAGTTGAGATCACACACTTATTGTAGAATATTTATCCTGTTAGGGCAAATGAATCATTCTATTAAACGATCCTTTTGATAGCTTCTGCAGATGTATCTGTTTATCGGATAAAAAAATGTAAGCAGTCTGGGTAATTATCAAAAAGTATTGATTACTATTGGTTTTCGCGGTAAAAACAGTTACCCTAAAAGAGAGGTAATGACTACGCATAAAGGAGAAATTATCTTTATCACAGATAGTATCTGATGGTAAACAGAAAAAAAATGATGATAATTCAACTATATAATACACTAAACAGAGAATTGGAAACATTTTACCCAATAAAAGAAAATGAAGCACAAATTTATACTTGCGGCCCTACTGTTTATAATTACGCTCATATCGGGAATCTCAGAACATACATTTTTGAAGATATACTGCGTCGAATAATGGATTATGCCGGGTATCAGGTTACTCATGTTATGAACGTAACCGATGTTGGACATCTCACAGACGATGACGATTACGGTGAAGATAAGATGTTGAAATCATCCAGGGAATCAGGCAGATCTGTATGGGATATTGCACAATATTATACCGATGCTTTTTTTCAAGACACTGATAAATTGAATATTTTAAGACCCCATACCGCATGCAGGGCAACCGAACATATTCAGGATATGATTAATCTGATAAAGAAGCTTGAAACAAATGGGCATACCTATACAGCAGGAGGGAATGTATATTTCAGTATTGATACATTTCCTGAGTATGGGAAAATGGCAGGATTAAAACTTGATGATATGCAATCGGGTGCCAGAATAGAGGTTGATACCAGCAAAAAGAACCCAAAGGATTTTGTTTTATGGTTTACCAACTCAAAATTTGAAAATCAGGTAATGATATGGGATTCTCCCTGGGGAAAAGGTTATCCAGGCTGGCATATTGAATGCAGTGCTATGAGCATGAAATATCTGGGATCACATTTTGATATACACTGTGGGGGTACTGACCATATTAATGTACATCATACAAATGAGATTGCTCAATCTGAAGCGGCAACAGGAGAGAAATGGGTTAACTACTGGCTTCATGGAGAGTTCTTGATTGATGACAGTGGGAAGATGTCAAAATCAAAAGGTGACTTTCTTACACTATCTTATCTTATCGATAAGGGATACGATCCATTGGATTATCGGTATTATTGTATGGGAGCGCATTACAGATCCCAATTGCAGTTCTCTTTTACTGCTCTTGATGCAGCTAAAAATGCAAGGTTGAATCTTAAGGAACGAATCCGGATTTTAAAAGACAGGTGTGAGAATCAACCGGGTGTGCAGGCGAAAGATTTATCCGCGAAGGGCAGGGAATATTTAGAACTCTTTAATGAACATATTGGTAAGGATTTAAATGTTCCCAGAGGATTGGCAGATTTATGGCAGATTATAAAAGATCAACTCCTTCCTGAGCAGGAGAAACTATATATTATAATGCAAATGGATTCAGTATTTGGACTCTCTTTGCTTGATTTCAAAAATGATGATTTAGAGAATATTTCCAAGGAGGTTGATTCACTAATCAGCGAACGGATGATTGCACGTAAGAATCGAAATTTTTCCCGGGCTGATGAAATACGTGATATACTCCAGAAAATGGGGATTGATATAAAGGATACACCTGAAGGGACTACCTGGAGAAAAAAAGTGTAACTATCATGTTGGTGGATTGTTGAGCTTATGGAAGTTAAAAGCAGCGGTTATGAGTCATTTAAACAAGTTTATAAGGAAGTTTTTCCTATAATTATGAGGGTTGCTTACCACGTAACATATAATATGGATGCTTCTGAAGACATATGTCAGGAAGCATTTATTCGGTTTTTCGACCGTGGTCTTATATTTCCGTCGATTGATGAGGCAAAGTACTGGCTTATTCGAGTCACGAAAAACCTATCCATCAATTATGTGAAGCGGAAAGGCAGGGAGAAAGTTGCTGTTGATAAAATTAAGAAACAGCCTCTTCCTGCTGCTAAGACTGGGGAAGAAACGGTAATTGGAAATGAGACCTGTGAAATGGTTCGACAGGCAATTCAGCTGCTGCCGGAGAAACTTCGGGCTGTATTAGTTTTAAAAGAGTATAGTGATCTGAATTATAAAGAGATTGCGAATATTTTGAATATTACAGAAAGTAATGTAAAAGTGCGGGTACACCGCGCAAAACTGCAATTGGAAAAATTGTTAAATCAGGAGGGAGTGCATGTGTCTTGATGATCAAGTACTTTCAACTTATATTGATGGAGAACTTGCTGAACCTTGGAAAACTCAGGTGGAAGAGCATCTGCTTCACTGTTCAATCTGTAAATCCCGCTACAACCAACTGAAAGATCTGGGAAATGATATAAAATCAGCACGGTTACGTGAAGAAGAGTTTGCTGTACAGCGTGAACGTATATGGCAGTATCTGGAGAAGAATTGTGTCGCGGTTGTGAAAGAGCGCTTCATTGAAAAGAGACTCTCTTTCAAGGCTCCGGTTCTGGTGGCAGCAGCAGCAGCTTTCGTTATCTTATTTTCAGCAGGTATCTATTTTGCAGCAAACTCAAATGGAGATGTCCTTCCTGAGATCCCTGTGGTCAGTGGTCAGGTAGATGCTGATACAACAAATTCCATTGTTTCAGTACGGGCAACCGATTCTGCACCCGCAGCAATGTCACTCCAGGATCTAACAATTGAAGAAATTCTGCAGCTTCTTGATAATCGGGGGTTTGAAGTAGATCTTAGACTGAAAAGTGTAGAACCTTTAACTGTTTCTCTTCCAGTAATAGAAACCTCAGCAGATGTTAAAGAAGATGATCCAGAAGATATTCCAGAAGATATTTATTATGATCAGAATGGTAATCAACTTACTGTGGAAGAAGTAGCCATTGCAGAGGTTCTCTACGATGCTGAAGGAAATATTATTTCTTTGGAAACCCTAGAAGTTGCTCCTGAAGAAGTTGTTTCTGAAGATCCTGTTTCTGAGAATCCTCCAGAGGGGAATCCTGCTGCACCTTAATTGTCTGCAGTTTTAAATATGCATGACAGCTGTCTTTTAAAGGCAGCTGTTTTTTTGTTTTTTTCGATCTTTTACAGACCGATTGTATTCAATAGCCCTTTTTGATATTATATTCGAATGTAAATCCAAAGGGTAAAGGAGTTCCGCATATTATGAATGCAGTAGAACTTGCAAAAGTATATAATCCGTCAGAGTTTGAAGAGAAAATTTACCAGGAATGGAATGAAAGCGGTTCATTTCTCCCTGTAGACAGCGGTAACGGTAAGAATCCGTTTGTGATTGTTATACCGCCACCGAATGTAACAGGTGTTCTCCATATGGGGCATGGACTGAATAACACCCTTCAGGATGTTCTTATCAGATATAACCGAATGCTTGGCAGGCCAACTCTTTGGGTTCCGGGTTCAGATCATGCAGGTATCGCTACACAGCATGTAGTAGAACGTGAGCTTCAAAGCAGGGGAACAAGTCGTCATGAAATTGGCAGAGAAAAATTTGTTGAAGAAACCTGGAAAGTAAAAGAGAGACACCACACTACAATTGTAAAACAGCTTCAGAAAATTGGCTCATCTTGTGATTGGTCACGGGAAAGATTTACTTTGGATGCAGGCTTGTCAAAAGCCGTTCGGGAGGTTTTTGTTTCACTGTATGAGCGTGGTCTCATTTATAAAGGGAACTATCTTGTAAACTGGTGTGCTGTCTGTGGAACAGCTTTGTCAGACGACGAAGTAGAACATAGGGAAAAACCCGGGAAAATGTACAAAATTCGGTATCCCTATGCTGATGGAAGCGGATTCATTGAAATTGCTACAACAAGACCTGAAACAATGTTTGGCGATGTTGCTGTTGCAGTAAATCCTGAAGATGACCGCTATAAGGAATTAGTTGGGAAAAAGGTCATACTTCCCCTGACTGACCGGGAAATCCCCATAATAGCTGATGCTTATGTCTCAATGGAATTTGGAACCGGTATGGTGAAAATAACACCTGCACACGACCCTAATGATTATGAAATGGGGAAAAGACATAACCTTGAGCAAATAAATATTCTTTCTCCTGATGGGAAGCTTAATGCAAGCGTCCCAGAGGCTTATCGTGGAATGACTGTAGAGAATGCACGTGCAGCAGTTCTGGATGATCTCCGCAAGGAGGATTTGCTTGTAGATATTCAAGATCATATTCATCAAATAGGACATTGCTATCGATGTGATACGGTAATTGAACCCTTTATATCTGACCAGTGGTTTGTCAGTATGAAAAGTATGGCTGATAAGGCACTTCAGGCATTATATAGTGATGCCATCCGTTTTTATCCAAAGAAATGGGAAAATACCTATATACAGTGGCTTACCAACATACGTGATTGGTGTATAAGTCGACAGCTTTGGTGGGGACATCGAATTCCAGTCTGGTATTGTAATGACTGTGGGGAGATGATGGTTCTGCGTAACACTCCAGATTTTTGTCAAGCATGTGGGAGCAGTAATATTCGGCAGGATGAAGATGTTCTTGATACCTGGTTTTCCTCATGGCTATGGCCATTCTCAACTCTTGGGTGGCCTGATTCAACTATTGATTTATCAACCTTTTTCCCAACCAGCACATTAGTTACCGGATATGATATTATCTTTTTTTGGGTTGCAAGAATGATAATGGCCAGTCTGGAATTTATGGGGGAAGTACCTTTTCGTGATATCTGTATGACAGGTCTTGTTCGTGATAAGCAGGGGAGAAAGATGTCGAAGTCTCTGGGGAACGGCATTGACCCGCTTAAGGTTGTTGATTTATATGGTGCGGATGCAATGAAATTCACTCTTTGCTTTTTAGCAGCTCAGGGTAATGATATTCTCCTTGATATGGATACTTTCAAAATGGGATCCCGTTTTGCCAATAAGGTTTGGAATGCTACAAGGTTTTTACTTATGAATCTTGAAGGAAAAAAGCTTCTCAATTTACAGACTATTGAACTGCGAACCATTGATAAATGGATTTACCATCGATTTAACAAAACTGCTGCTGAAGTGGAGAAGGCTATGAAAGTCTATCGTTTCAATGATGCGACACAGGCAGTTTATGATTTTTTCTGGAATGATTTTTGTGACTGGTATATAGAAGCTTCTAAAGCATCATTATACAGCGATTCAGAAGCAGAACAAAATAGGGCAGTAACACTACTTCTGGATATTCTTGCAGAATCAATGCGGCTTCTTCACCCATTTTTATCTTTTCTCACTGAAGAGATTTACCAAAAGCTCCCCAATACTGAAGGATATGTGATTAGTGAGTCTTATCCGGTATTCAATAAATCAAAAAGTGATGAGCACGCTGAAATATATTTTTCTACTTTGCAGGATGTTGTTAAAAAGATAAGAACTCTAAGGAGTGAATTTTCTCTTCCACCTGAGAAAAAAGTGCGAGTTGTAATAAAAACAGATGAAGGATTAGCAGCGGCGCAATACCTGATAGAACAGAAAAATCTCATTGCAAAATTTATAAATGCTTCAGAGGTACACTTCAATCATGAAGCTGTTATTTCAACAGAGGGTAGTGTTCCCGTTGCAGGAATGAATTTTGAAGCATTTGTATTTATAAGAGATGCTGTTGATGTGCCTCAGGAAATTGCCAAACTTGAAAAAGAGCGGGTAAAAGTGATGAAACAACTGGATGGGGTTAATAAAAAACTGGCAAATGAGAAGTTTTTGAAAAGTGCTCCGAAAGCTGTTATTGCGAAGGAAAATGGGAAAAAAGTGGAGTTTACTGAAAAGATTCAAAAGATTGACAGACATTTAACTGTGCTGAATGAAGATCCTAATGATAACAAAGTGCAAAAAAGTATAAAAAGAATGAAAGACTCATTATAAAGAATGAAAATTTCAAATAGACAAAAAAAAGATCCGGCGAATAACCGGATCTTTTTTTCTGCTTCAAGCAATTACATCTCGTTTTTTTTGTCCTGAATCTCTTTTCTTCTTTCTTTACTAAGTTTGCCTAATTCTCCAAGAGCTTTTCTTGCTCGTGCAGCAGCAGCTTTAACACCTTTTTCTTCAAATTTCTGACTCTCAGCCACATAAGCTTCAAATTGTTCTACGATCTGATCATGTAAAATCATTATAGCCCCCTAGGTTATTAATTATGATAAAATCATATCATAAAATCGTAATAATGCAATATAAAATAGCCAATATTCATGTCTAAAAGCACTATTTTTTTGTTTTTTACTCTTTTTTTTGACATAAAACAGGGAAATTGACAAAATATATAAGAAAGTATAAATTTATAACATAGTAAAAATATGAAAAAGTTGCTTACCATAGGAGTGAATTAATGAAAAATAATGCTATTACTGCTTATATATCAAAGATAGGGTCTGAAAACATTGATCCGGGGTTTCTCTCATATATTGCTTCCCTACAGCTTGTTTCAGAAGTCTCTCCATCAATTGCAAAATCAATTGTAAATGAACTTAATTCTCAACGATCCTATTTGAAGTTGATTGCCAGTGAAAATTATACAAGTCTTGCTGTTCAGGCAGCAATGGGTAACCTGCTTACCGATAAATATGCAGAAGGATTTCCATTTCATAGATTTTATGCCGGCTGTGATAATGTGGATATAATAGAATCAGATGCTGTGGAAAAAGCTAAAGAACTCTTTGGCGCTGATCACGCGTATGTACAGCCACACAGTGGAGCTGATGCCAATATGGTTGCCTATTGGGCTGTTCTGACCCATAAAGTACAAAATCCTGCTATGGAAAAACTAAACGAAACTAATCCAAACAAACTGTCGCGTGAGAATTGGAATTCTATACGTTCACTTGTAGGAAAACAAAAACTTCTTGGACTTGATTATTACTCAGGAGGCCACCTTACACATGGGTATCGATTTAACGTTTCTGCTCAAATGTTTGATGCGTATAGCTATACTGTTGACAGGGAGACAGGTATTCTTGATTATGATGAAATTGAGAAACAAGCATTAGAAATTAAGCCCTTAATTCTCCTTGCCGGCTATAGTGCCTATCCAAGACTCATAAATTTTAGGCGCATGAAAGAAATTGCTGAAAAATCCGGCTCTGTACTTATGGTTGACATGGCACACTTTGCTGGTTTGGTTGCCGGTAAAGTTATGACTGGCGATTTTGATCCGGTTGCGTATGCCGATATAGTAACTACTACGACTCACAAAACACTGAGAGGACCAAGGGGTGGTATGATACTCTGTAAACAGGAGTTTGCTGATGCAGTAGATAAAGGCTGTCCGATGGTTCTTGGCGGTCCATTACCGCATATTATGGCGGCAAAAGCTGTAGCCTATACAGAGGCGTTGAAACCAGAATTTAAGGACTATTCAGAAAACATTGTTCAGAATGCACGAGCCCTGGCCAGTGCATGTATCGAAGAGGGAATTACCGTAGCAACTAATGGTACCGATAATCACCTTATGCTCCTTGATGTTACTCCGTTTGGATTGAACGGCAGACAGGCAGAAAATGCAGTTCGTGAATGCGGTATAACCTTAAACAGAAACGCTCTTCCTTTTGATGAAAATGGACCTTGGTATACAAGTGGATTAAGAGTTGGAACCCCTGCAGTTACTTCTTTGGGAATGGGAATTGATGAAATGAAAGAAATTGCCGGAGTCTTTAAACTGGTATTATCAAACACATCACCAAAGATACTTACAAAGGGTACAAATGCAGGAAAACCGAGTAAAGCAAAATATACTATTGAACCTCAGGCAAAAGCCGAAGCTCAGAAACGAGTCGCTGCTCTGTTAAAAAGATTTCCAGTTTATCCCGGATTGGATTTAGGTTTCCTGCAGGAATATTTTTCTTAGGATTCAAATAGTATCCGGCACCATAAAATATCAATCTACCTCAAAACCATTTTGTATCCAGGAGGTTATTCCTCCGTTTAGATTATACTGCTAATGATACATAGCGGCAAACTTCCAGTATCCAGTATCACATAAAATTACTGATCTTCCTGAAGACCCTGGTAGATATTTGCAGGGAAAAACAAACCCTTGGCCAGCGAATACTAGTTCACGGTTGGGATCTCTGACCATTTTGTAGTGTACTTTGGAGATAATCTATCACGTTTCATATACCACTCTCCCGAGGATCCCGAACGACCGCTGGTAATTGCCTTAGTCCCAAATTTCTGCTGTATTTCTCTGACAGTATCAGATAGTGTACGTTGCGGCATGCGGTGTTTGTGATTATGTATCTGATCAATGAGTCCCGTTGCGGGAACGGTGATAATTGAGAAACTTCTATGAATTTCGCCGGAATCAGGATTTATCCAATCAGATTATACATACGTAATGCTTTTTCGGTAAGAATTGGGTGCTGAGCAAAATCAGCCTCAAATTCATCCTGGATTGCTTCTATTTCCTTGACAATTGACATATTAAAGCACATAAATAACTCTCCTATCCGTCCGGCTCTACTTTTCCGCGTAATATTTTTTTCGATCTCAGCTGTTTTTTTTGATTTAGTCGACGCTCTTTTGATGCTTTTGTAGGGGAAGAAGGCCTTCTTTTTTTTGGAATCACTATTACCTTTTTAATTTCACGCAACATTCTGGATAATGCGATTTCCCTGTTTCTATACTGTGATCTGCTCTCTTCAACAGAAACCTGCAGAAATTTTTCATTAACTAACAATTTTCTTTTATAAGTCATAAGAAGGTCTCTCTCTCTTTGGGTCAGCCCATCCAGCAGATCAATTGCGACAGTGAGACGGACCTTGGTACTGACCTTATTCACATTCTGCCCCCCGGGACCACTTGATCGGGAAAATGTAAAAATTCCATTTGTTCTTATGCTTTCAGTTAAAGCTTCATTATTCATCTTTATACTCCACCAACTAACACACTCATTCACTTATGTCCTTTTTATGATCACTAATGAAAGGTATCAATACCCTGGACATAAGCAAAGCTTATGTCTTAGGCAAGCCCTGGACCCAGAACCGCTTTGGCGGTTCTATTCCGCCCCAAGGGGCGGGGTATGTTTCCTTGCGTTCTCGGCTCTCTCTCGGAAATGGAACCAACTTGTTGGTTCCGCTTCTCTCGCTCGTTTGAGAATCAACTGACTGCAGCAAGTACTATAAGCGTACTACGATGTATTAAAATATTCAATTTAATCTGTCAAGGTGAAAAATTCTTATTTCCCTAATGACAAGTATGAAATAACATGCTACATAGATTAGTAATGAAAACCAACAAATTTAGATATATATCAAGTCTGTTCCTGTTTTACGCCATGTACGCTATTGTTGCGCCATATTTTCAGATTTTTCTTCATGGGAAAGGGCTTGCTCCCTCTATAACCGGGATAATTATTGGTATTTGGGAAGTTTCAGGAATTGCAGGCCCACTCTTCTTTGGATCATTAGTTGATAGAACGGGTAGATTCAGAACAGTACTTTTATTAAGTACTCTAATTAGTTCAACCATCTTATTTGCCATGAACTCATCACAATCACTTTTTTTTATATTTCTTTTGGCGGCACTGTTCGGGTTTGTATTCAAACCCATAATGTCAGTAAATGATTCAATGATTAGTCATAACTTACCAGATCCTGAACATGATTACGGGCATGTCCGTGGAGCGGGCAGTATTGGATTCGTAACTGTTTTGATTTTTTTTGAAGTAACCGGGATTTTTAATTCTCCAACACCTCTCGCAATTGCCTGGGGAACACTTATTTTAGGAGCTTTGTACGCCATTTCCATTGTATTCATTCCCCCAACTGAGCACAGCACTGCACCTGGCAGAAAATCCAGAGGCTGGGTTGCTGAGAAAAATACTGAAAGTAGAAAAGTTACTGTTCAATATATTATTCTTATCACAGCTGTATTCCTTGGCCGGTTTGGGTTTAGCAGTTACTATTCATTTTTTTCTATCTATCTTCAAGAGGAGATGCAGGTCGCAAATATCGGCCTGTTTTGGATGATAGCTGTTGGTGCGGAGATAGTACCAATTCTTTTTGCAGGGAAAATAATCCGTGGGACAGGAAGATTTATTGCAATCCTGCTCGGATTGGGAGCTATGGTTATTCGGCTTATTATATACAGCTTTACCGATTCTCTAATACTTGTTGGGGTTACACAACTGCTGCATGGATTGACTTTTGGTCTTCTTCATGCCGCATGTATAAGTTTTATTAATGCAAAAATCAATCCTGAAAATAAAACTTTTGCTATGAGCTTATATATGTCAATTGCCTGGGGTTTAGCCGCTTTCCTCGGGAGTCCGCTTGGAGGTCTTCTCATTGAAAATATGGGTTTTCAAAATATGTTCAGGATTATGGCAATTTTTCCCGGATTAGGGATTCTTCTGATTACCGGGTATAAAATTCTTTTCAGAGGGAAGGGTCAAGAAGCCTTCTGATATCAGGGAAAGCGTTTGGTGTACATGATAGAAAAAAGGGGAGCATATGGCAGATTTTAAACTCGAACAGGTTGGTAATAACACTTACTTTATCCCGTCTCCGGTAAATATCGGAATGTATATCCAAGATGATTCGGTATATCTCATAGATAGTGGTGGAGATAAAGATGCTGGAAGAAAAATCAGCAAAATTATAGCAGATCGTGGGTGGTCTCTGGAAATGATTTTAAATACCCACTCGAATGCTGATCATATCGGTGGAAATAGCTATCTGCAAAAAAAATATGACTGCAGGATTGGAGCTTCAGAGAAGGAAAAACCATTTATCGAATTTCCTGAGTTTGAACCGGCATTTCTCTGGGGGGGATATCCACCTTCAAAAATAGAGAATAAATTTCTTATGGCACCCCCATCAGTAGTAACTGATATTCTGTATTCTGATTCTGAACTGCAGCCTCCGGGGATTTCGGTAGTTGATCTGCCGGGACATTTTATTCAAATGATCGGATTTAAAACTCCGGATGATGTTTTTTTCCTGGCTGACTCGTTATTTCCTGAAAATATAATAGAGAAGTATCATATTTGCTATGTATTTGATGTGGGTAGATTTCTTGAGACTCTTAACTACTTAAAAACATATAAGGCTGGACTTTTTATTCCATCTCATGGAAAAAAGAGTGATAATATTCAACAGTTAGCTGAATTGAATATGAATAAAGTATATGAAATATGTAAGCTGCTTTGTGAAATCTGCAGGAGTCCAAAATCTCCTGATGAAATTATAGCATCAATTTGTGCGCATTATAAACTGGAGATGAGTTCAGCTCAGTATGTTTTGATGGGAAGTACTATTAAATCCTATATTGGCTATCTCCAGAAACAGAAGAAGTTGGCAGGCATTATTGCTGATAATTTGTTAAAGTGGGTATCTATCTAGAAAAATCACACAATGAAAATAGATCTTTCTCACCGATAGATTATATGGTAATATTTCAATAGTGTGTCAAAATTAATTGAATTCTTTAATGGGGGAAGATGATGAAAAAAGTTGTTTATATTTTACTGCTTTTAGCAGTAGTTGTAATGGTTCCGGCTGTGAGTTTTACACAGGAAGTTATTGAATCACAGCGAATGGATCTGGATTTGGAAATTTCTAATACTCAGTTTTTTGAAATAAGTATTACCCCGGTAGTCTCTTTTGATGTTAATTTTAATCCGGATATTATTTTTGGAACAAAAACTATATCCCAAGATTCTGAGAGTTATTTTATTCTCCTTGTTGAACCGGATATTACCTTTGATAATACAGGTGCTTTTGGGCTGAATGCCGGTGTTACAGCCGTTTATGGGAATCAGATGTACTTTACACCGGATTCAAATTTTCCGGTAGGTCTGGAAATAGTTCCTAATGCTGAAGTTGAATATTCAAATGGTATAGGTTTTGATTTCAGTGCCGGATTGTATCTTGCCTTTCTCGGCGGAAGGGTGGTTAATCAGGGACTTCTCCTGGATGCTAAAATTCTTTCCGATGCATTAGGATCCCCTGTTACAGATGATGTACTTCGCAAAATAGCTATAATTATAGCATCCTTTTATGAGCTTAACGGAAATGAATCTGATCTTCAGGTTGAACAGTTTGCTTCAGATCTTGCTCTACATTTCGGTATGCCAGGACAGGAGCTGAGAGTTTACAATGCTTATCAACAGATTCTGGGTCACAGAAGTACAAAATTGGGTAGAGCGAAAGACGCTTATACTGGTTTTCAATTCAAGATAGGTTTTCAGACTGATATTGCATCTGCAACCTCTAATTTGATGGTAGTTACCGTACCTGAGTTAACTTTTACCGGAAATTTTGGTGATTCAGTTTGGTTTGATCTTTATGGTAAAATTGATCTTCCCATTGTTGATTATGCTTTTGACGGACTGGCTCCTGACTTTTTTAACCTTAATCAAATGAATGGTAGGATCACTGCCGATGTAAACTGGTTTATCTCACCTGTTTTATCATTGAATTTTGGTATTGATGCGAAATTTGATAATTTTATAAATGATCCTGCTGATATGGCTACTACTCCCCCTGAGATTACTTCTATACTTGCTTTGGAGTATGGAGTTAACGATTCACTTAGTTTAGAAGTTGCGTTACCGGTAAATATTAATCCAACTGTCGATGCTGATTTGGGCATATATTTATCATGGGATATTCTATAATTTGTTAAGGAAGAAGAGGCTGCAGCTCATGAAAATTGTGTGATCTGCATTTAATTCTAAAGAAATTGATAAATTACTCGAAAATACAATTGACAGTATTAATAAACCATGTTTGAATATATAGAGCAATTTCGCAAAGAATTCAGGGGAGGAACTTTTATGAACAGTAATATTATGAATTATACACCTGAAGTTTGGGAATTGCTGTGTACTGAACCTGCCTAGAAGCCAAAGATCATACACAAATATAAAATCCCGCTTTAGAGAGTCCTGTAATAGGATTTATTTGTCGGTTTCTGCATGAGTAGAAATGGAATTATAGGCAAATGATAAGTATTTGCTACTTGCAGTCGTTACAGCTGCTAAATGAAAATTGGGAATATGAAAAATACAGAAAATAAAATACATAATGCAAGTATCTGGATTTGGATGAAGGGTTCTAAACTCCTCTATCTCTTTGGGATTATTTCTATAGGTTTGTCAACATTTATTATGATGGTAAGACCTTTGATTCTTACATATACACTGGATACGGTTCTTGGTATGCAGGAATCAAACCTTCCAGAATGGTTCGCACGAATTCTTCATCTGGAGATGGCTGGAAGTAGAAGTACTGAGCTTCTTTGGAATGCCTCGATTTTTCTACTGCTTACTATTGCCGGTGGGTATTTCATGTACCTTAAGGGAATTCTCTCTGCTAAAGCAGCTGAAAAATCAGCTATGAAAATGCGTAACCAATTATATGAGCACCTTCAGAGCAAATCGTATGAATATCATGTAAAAGTTGAATCTGGTGATATTATGCAGCGCTGCACCTCTGATGTTGAGACTGTACGAATGTTTTTTGCCGGACAGATGACAGAAATTGGCCGGGCATTTTTTATATTGGGTATAGTTTCAGTATTTATGATTCAATTGAATATAAAAATGATGTTTATTGCTTTAGTACTAATGCCTATTATTTTTCTTTTTTCATTCTACTTTTTTAAGAAGGTTAGAAAGAAATTTAAGGAAGTTGATGAAGCGGAAGGTTCACTCTCCAATGTAATTCAAGAAAATCTTACAGGAATACGCGTAGTAAGGGCATTCGCTCGGCAGGAATTTGAGATAGAAAAATATGAGAACAAAAATAGCGCTTTCAGGGATAGAATTCGTGAACTGCTCAAAATAATGGCATCTTACTGGGCTATTTCTGATTGGATATGTCTTATGCAAATATCTCTTGTTATTATTATCGGAGGCTACTGGACTGTAACTGGCATTCTCACACTTGGAACATATTTAGCCTTCATTTTATATGTTGAGCGGCTGCTTTGGCCAATACGTCAGATGGGGCGAATATTGACTGATATGGGTAAAATGTTTGTTGCCAGAGATAGAATAGGGAAAATATTAATGAATGAGGATGAATTTATACAGAATAATTCTCTGAAGCCCTTGATAAGTGGAAAAATCGAGTTTAAAGATGTCTCCTTTTCCTATGAGAAGCAGCATCAGATATTAAAAAATATTAATTTCACTGTTGAACCTGGCGAAACCATAGCTATTTTGGGCCCTACGGGTTCAGGGAAATCAACACTTGTTCATTTATTAGCCAGATTATACGAACCTTCTGATGGAGAAATACTGATAGATGGAGTGCCTATTAGTGATATTGATAAGAAGTATCTTAGAGAACAGATCGGAATAGTACTGCAGGAACCATTTCTCTTTAACAGATCAGTTAAAGAGAATATTTTACTTGCACATAAAAAAGCAAGTGATAAAGATATTTACGAGACAGCAGCAACAGCAGCTGTACACTCTGTAATAATGAAATTTGATAAAAAATATGAAACTGAAGTAGGAGAGGGTGGTGTCACACTTTCAGGAGGACAGAAACAGAGGATTGCTATTGCACGTATTCTCATAAAGAATCCACCTGTACTTATTTTTGATGATTCCCTAAGTGCTGTTGATACTATAACTGATGAATCAATTAGAAGATCTTTGAAGAGTCGTGAAAAAAAGTCAACAACATTTATTATATCACATAGAATTACAACTCTATCTGAAGCTGATAAAATTATTATACTTGAGGATGGGTCCATATCAGATATTGGATCTCATAAAGAGTTGATACAGAGGGAAGGATTATATAAACGAATATGGAGTATTCAATCTGCTGTTTCAAACAGTAGTGAGAATATCGGAACCGCCTCGGAGGAGGTGAAATTATGAACGAAAATGTAAAGCATCAGGAAGAAGATTTTACCGGAAAAAAAATTGAGTGGAAAATGTGGAAAAGCATTTTTGGCTATGCTGCAGCTGTTAAGAAACAAATATATATATTAATCTCACTGCTTATGCTCTTAGCTGTGGGAGATGCCGTTATGCCGTATTTAACCGAGTGGATTATAGATAATATAATTATTGCGGAAAATTTGAAAGCTCTACCTGGATATTCTATAATTTTAGTAGCAGTATTTACTTTACAGGCACTTGTTATATGGAAGTTCATCGAATTAGCCGGTGTTATTGAATCCCGCATGCGGTATGAAATTGGAAAACATGCCTTTGGAAAGATTCAGAAATTGACATTCAGCTATTTTGACAAAACACCAGTTGGCTGGTTAATGGCTCGGATGACATCTGATATCAGAAAACTGGGTGAGATTCTTACCTGGGGTATGGTAGATATATCCTGGGGTGTTACACTCATGACTCTTTTGGCAGTAATGATGTTTGTTAAAAACTGGCAGCTGGCTCTTGTTGCTTTCGGGATTGTTCCATTTCTTGTGGGTCTAAGCTATTTTTTTCAACGAGTAATATTAAAACGTTTCAGAATTGTAAGAAATATAAACTCACGGGTTACCGGAGGATTTAATGAGGGAATTCGCGGAGCAAAGACAACAAAGACACTGGTAAGGGAGAGTGAAAATTTCCGTGAATTTAGTAAGCTTACCGGTAGTATGAACACTGTATCAATTAAAGCAGCAAGAATTTCCTCAATATATCTTCCTTGTGTCCTTGTAATGGGAAGTATTGGCACAGCTTTAGCTCTCTGGCGAGGCGGAGTAACTATGACTGTAGCTGGAATATCGTATGGCGAACTGGTCTTTTTTATACTTTGTACAACAAGGTTTTTTGATCCGGTTATTGAAGTCTCCCGTGTGATTGCTCAATTCCAGTATGCTCAAGCCTCTGCTGAACGCATTATCTCATTAATCGATACCAATCCGGATATTCAGGATACAGGAACTGTATCTACACCATTAAAAGGGCAAGTAGAGTTTGAAAATGTATCATTTCAATATGTTGAAAATGAGGGAGTATTAAGGGATTTCTCTTTGAAAGTAGGAACAGGCGAGACCATTGCTTTAGTAGGTGAAACAGGATCAGGAAAAAGTACGATAGTAAATCTCATATGCCGATTCTATGAACCAGTATCAGGTTTAATCAGGATAGATGGAAAAGACTATCGTGAGTATACCATGGAATCTCTTCAATCTCAGTTGGGATATGTGCTTCAGGCTCCCCATCTTTTCAGTGGCAGTATTAGAGAAAATATACGTTATGGGCGGTTGAGTGCAACTGATGCAGAAGTGGAATTAGCTGCTGAAATGGTAAATGCACATCTTTTTATCGGAAAATTTGAAGCGGGTTACGACACTGAAGTGGGTGAAGGGGGTGCTATGCTCTCGACCGGAGAAAAGCAGCTTGTCTCATTTGCACGTGCTTTACTTGCTCAGCCTGCAATTTTTGTGCTGGATGAGGCAACCTCATCAGTCGATACAGAAACAGAAATACTAATTCAGCATGCTATTGAAACGGTCCTTAAAAATCGAACTAGTTTTATCATTGCTCATCGTTTGTCGACTATCAGGAATGCAGACAGAATTCTTGTTCTGGCTGCGGGTAAGGTGCTTGAATCAGGAACCCATTCTGAGTTGATAAAAAAAGAGGGACATTACTGTAATTTATATACTAGACAATTTAGAGAAGAGCTAGAAGAAAATGTACTTAAGATGTAATCAACCACTCAGGCTGTGTCATATCAATTGCAGGATTGATAACTTTATCCGGGGAATCAGTTATGGCTTCACCATTCTCCAGGAGGAGTGTAATCGAACTACTGCAAATCGTTCAGTTTTTCCCGAGAGGATGAGTACAAGCTGTCCCTATTCGGCAATATCATGAAAATTAGTTCAGATTCCAGTGTGCGGGATTTTTCTCCTGAGAATATAGCCTTTCTGAACTGGTGTGGATGGTTTAAGGAAAAAATCTTTTCCATGGTTTGCTTTTTGCACCGGCTGCATTTTTTCATCAAAGAGCGTGAATGCAGCATCGTTTTTATAGAGTATCTCAGGTCCGATATACTCGACTGGTGAATCAGCTTTTATTTGGTTTTTTACTATAAGTTTGTATACCCCATCTCCCACATGCTCACCAACGGATCCAAGGAAGAGATGTGTTCGCAAATAGCTTTTATCTGTTGGTATCTGAATGTTTTCATCATCAAAGAAAAATCCGGTAGAAAAATCACGATGACTTACTGAAAAGAGCTCTTTTTTATACTCTTCCCAGGATTGGGAAGATGTTCCAGATTCCAATGCTTCCAGTGCTTTTCTGTATGTTCTTGTTATGACAGCGGTGTAATAGATAGATTTCATTCTGCCTTCAATTTTCAGCACATCAACTCCGGCATCACGTAACTCTTTCAGATAATCTATCATACAAAGATCTTTTGAAGAGAGAATAGTAGTGAAGTTATCACCTTCAATTAAAGGAAACAGTTCTCCGGGACGTTCTTCTTCTTCTAGAGCTATTTCTCCGGGATTTTGAGTTATTTTATACTTCCATCTGCAGGTGTGGGCACAGTCGCCTTTATTTGCACTTCGGTTAGAAAGGAAGCTGCTAAGGAAACAGCGTCCGGAATATGCCATACACATGGCACCATGTACAAAAGCTTCAATCTCGAGATCAGGGAAACGATTCTTTATTTCGGCAATCTCTGAAAGACTTGTCTCTCTTGCGGGGATTATCCGTGAAAATCCAAGATCCTGGTAAATACCAGCTGATTCAATGTTTGTGCAATTTGCCTGTGTGCTTAAATGCAGCTCCCGATTCGGGAAATATTTTTTTAACAGAGGAAGCAGCCCTAAATCACTTATGATAAAAGCATCAAACGGGTATTTTGATAAATAATCTATTTGTGTTTCAAGATTTTTGAGATCTGCATTATTAAAAAAAATATTTAAAGCACCATAGAGTTTCTTGCTTCCTTTTATGTCAAGTATTTTTTTCCACTCATCTTCATGGAAGTTATCAGCTCTTGCACGAAGTGAGAAATTCTTTATGCCAATATAGGCAGCATCTGCACCGTATGCGTATGCATAATATAATTTCTCGAGATTCCCGGCTGGTGC
>CAZMOX010000006.1:0-55173 GCA_964567895.1 uncultured Spirochaetales bacterium
CCTACTTCACGGGATAGCCAGCGAAGCGAATTGCCATGTAGTAAATCTTGTACTCTATCCCAAAACCCATTTTCATCCATAATGGATAGCATTCTACACCCTCCCAAAAGCAGAAGAGTACTATTGTACATTAAAAAAAATAAAAAGTTAATATACACTTGACAAAGAGTACATAAGTTCTTATTATACCAGCATGAAAAGTACAAAAGATATTCAAAGATTCAAAATAGGTGCTTATATACCTGTTGATATCCATTACCAGGCAAAAAGTTTGGCATCAGGACAAGGAATGCTTTATCAGGATTGGATTCACGAGGCCATCAAAGAAAAACTTGAAAGAGAAAAGAAAAAACAATCATAAAACACCGCATCAGGGAAGAGGGTTCAAGTTCCTGCCTAGTTTATTGGAGATCCAATTTTGAGCGTTGAAACAATTCTTATATATATCTTTGTCGGGATCTCGATTGTTACCGGGATAGGAATTCTATTGATATTTCTATGTGTCAAACCCAAGCCTCTGGATAAGACTGGGGTGAGTTTGTCCAGAAAAAAAGGCCGAAGCTTACTACCTAAATGAACTTATGATACAATAACCTTATAGGAGCTACCATATGTGTGATATGATGGTTATTCAGGGAGAAAACCGGTCGCTTAGTAAACCAGGCTGGACTTGACATCCCCCTATACTCCTGGTATATGATAATAATTAGCGAAAGGCTCCTTTAATGGAAAAGATTTCAGGCGGTGATGCTCCTGGCACACCGACCGTAAAAAAATCTGTATGTTAAATGGATCCGCCGCAAACAACACAGGACTTGATCCAAAGGACAGGTACCACATGACTGCACCAGAATTTATTTCCCGTAAACAACAAGGCAAACCCATCTCTATGATTACCTGCTATGATAGCTGGAGTGCAGCAATAATTGCAGAAACAGATTTGGACTGCATCCTCGTAGGTGACAGCGCATCCATGGTAATGCATGGGTACGAATCAACCATACAGGCCACAACTGAGATGATGGCGTCACATACCGCAGCCGTTCGCCGCGGAGCCCCGAATGCATTCATAATCGGCGACATGCCCTTTCTCTCAAACCGTGTCAGCCTTGATATCGTATTGGAAAATATACGCCAACTCATGCAGGCGGGAGCAAATGCTATTAAGCTTGAGGGAGCCCGGGGGAATCTGGAAACTATAACGCATATTGTAGATTCCGGAGTGCCGGTAATGGGACATCTGGGACTGACTCCCCAGTCGGTAAATCAGCTTGGCGGATACCGGGTACAGGGGAAAGAGGATCAGGCTCGCATAACACTTCTGGATGAAGCCCGGCAGCTGGAAAAAGCCGGTTGTTTTGCCATTGTACTGGAGTGTATTCCGGCAGCATTAGGAAAAGAAATTGCAGAGAGCCTTACCATACCGATTATTGGGATAGGCGCAGGAAGCGGAGTTGATGGGCAAGTCCTGGTCTTGCAGGATATGCTCGGTATGGGCACCGGCAAAGATCCTAAATTTGTACGCCGCTATCTGGAGGGAGCCAATCTGATAAGAGAGGCTCTGAATCAGTACCACCAGGATGTGACCGATAAAACATTTCCCTCGAAAAAAGAGAGCTACAAATGATACAGATAGTACGAAATCCGCTTGAATGGCAGCGGCAGATTAACACCCACAGACAGGCAGGATGGAGCATAGGTTTTGTTCCGACTATGGGGGCACTGCACGAAGGTCATCTCAGCCTTATCCATCGTTCTAAAAAAGAGAATGACATTACCTGTGCAAGTATATTTGTCAATCCGGCTCAGTTTGAGAACCCTGAAGACCTGAATAATTATCCGGCAACCCGGGATGAAGATATTGCCGCACTGGAGCATACTGGTGTTGATATGCTTCTCTATCCTGAAAATGGCAGTATGTATCCCGATAATTATCAATACAAAGTTCTGGAGCAGGAATTGTCTCAGAAATATTGTGGTGAATTCAGGCCGGGTCATTTTGATGGAGTTTTGACAGTAGTGCTGAAACTGCTGAATCTGACACATGCAAATCGAGCCTATTTTGGGGAGAAAGATTGGCAGCAGCTTGTCCTGATTCGCAGAATGACAGAGGCGTTTTTTCTTGAGACAGAAATTGTTCCCTGTTCAACTGCAAGGGAGGCTTCTGGACTGGCAATGAGCTCTCGAAATAGACGGCTAACACCGGAAGAGCAGAAAACTGCTCCATGGCTCTATAAAACCCTTATATCCGGTAAAACCCTGTCTGAAATGCGTGCAGTTCTGAAAGAGAAAGGATTCGAAGTAGAATATATTGAAGAATTTAGTGATAGTGATAGTGAATGGGGAAAGCGATTGAAAAAGCGGCTGTTGGCTGCAGTAACTTTGGGAAAAGTGAGGTTGATTGATAATGTTGAGAGATAGTAATACAAATAGTGAAAGTAAACACATTTTACTCTGTCTGTCCGGTTCTATATCGGCATATAAAGCAGCAACTCTTGCATCAGCTCTGGTAAAAGAGGGGCATGAAGTGCAGTGTGTCACTACTGAATCAGCCCTGCAGTTTGTTGGACCGGCTGCCCTTGAAGGAATAACCCGGAGACCATTGAAAAAAGAGATGTTCGCCGACTCTTCAGAAATTGACCATATAGAGCTTGCCAGATGGGCGGATCTGATTCTCCTCTATCCCGCCTCTGCAGCAACAATTGCGCGGCTGCGGGTGGGTCTTGCAGAGGATCTGGTAAGTGCAATATTTCTTGCAAACAATTTTCAGGTTCCCTACTGGATTGCCCCGGCAATGAACAGCAATATGCTGGAGCATCCGGCAACTCAGGAGAACCTCAATATCCTTTCGGAATGGGGTGCCCGAATCATTGAAACAGAAGCCGGCATGCTTGCGTGCGGTGAAATAGGCAGCGGAAGACTTATTGAACCGGAAACAATCCATACCATGATTAAAGAGTTTATAAGGAAACTATGAAAATACTCATAACTTCCGGAGGGACGGAGGAGCCGCTTGACGGCGTAAGATACATAACCAATTTTTCAACTGGCAGAACAGGTGCAGGACTTGCTGAATATTTGGCTGTCCAAGGGAATGATATTGTGCTGCTGCATGGCTATCATGCAGTTTTGCCCGGCACTGTTGCCAAAGAAAGTGTTGAGAACGGCACCATCGAAACCATCCGGTATAGAACATTTTCAGATCTTGATGCACAACTGCAGAAAACTCTGGAAACCGACAGGGATATTAACATTGTAATTCATCTGGCTGCAATCAGTGATTATACCCCTGAAACTATTGAAACCCCTGATGGAAATACCTTTCCTGCAGGCGGGCAGGGAAAAATTTCCTCCGGTTCGAAAACAATGATAGTTCGGTTTAGGAGGAACTATAAAATTCTTTCAAGAATCCGGGAATATACCCAGGGAAGAGATATTATACTAATCGGGTTTAAGTTGACCAATACCTTGGATCCGGGTGAAAAAATGGCGGCAATTCAAAAAATCCTGCAGGATAAAACCTGTGACCTGCTGGTTCACAATGATCTGAATGAGATTGGAAAATTACCTGATAATATGCATCATGATGCTGCAATCTACTCAGCGAATGGCGACCCAGTATCGCATACACAAACAAAACAGCAGCTGTTTGAGCAGCTCTATACCCATATTTGTCAATTGGATAGGAGATTACACACATGATACTTTGCATTGATGCTGGAAACTCACAGATATACTGCGGATTGTACCGCGATAGTCAGATAGTTCTCAGATTCAGAAAAGTATTGGATCAGGCTGCCTCTTCGGATGAAATAGGGTTGTTTCTCCGTGGTGCAATTCGGGAGAATGGATTTGATCCCGGTGAAGTGAAACATATTGCCTATTGTTCTGTAGTTCCGGATATGAACCATGCCGTGGTAAACAGCTGCAGGCACTATTTTGGATGTGAACCTTATGTGCTTAAAGCAGGAACCCGGACAGGATTAAAAATTAAATATAAAAATCCGCTGGCTGTCGGGGCAGATCGAATTGCCAATGCAATAGGTGGAATCCATCGATATCCCGGGAAAAATCTGATTATAGCTGATTTTGGAACAGCAACAACCTTTGATGTTATTACCGCAGAAAAAGATTACCTTGGCGGTGCTATTATTTCCGGTATGCGTCTGGGTATGCAGGCCTTAGAGGAGCATACAGCAAAACTTCCAAAAGTCGAAATTGTGCAGCCTGATCGTGTCTGTGGTCAGAGTACTGAGGAGAGCATTCAGGCAGGACTTTTTTACGGCAATTTGGGAGCAGTACGGGAATTAGTTACCAGATTGGCAGAGGAAAATTTTCCCGGCGACAAGGATTTAAAAGTATTGGCAACCGGTGGGTTTTCCACACTTTTCCGTGATTCCGGAGTATTTGACGAAGTGATTCCGGATCTTGTACTGGAAGGAATTTTCCAGGCTTTGAAGATGAATTCCAGGAGTCCAACAGACTCCTAAGAATCAAGTATCTCCCTGACCTTTGTGCAGAGATCTGAAGCAGAGAAAGGCTTTTGAAGCAGATTGATCTCAACTCCCGATCCGCCATTCTCTACACCGGCGATAATATCAGCAGTGTAACCGGATATATATAAACATTTAATACTCTTTTTATGGGTTCTAATTTTGTTAGCAAGTTCTGATCCATTCATCCCGGGCATAATTACATCAGTTATCAACAGGTCAAATGCATCAGGATTTTTTTTCACATGTGCCAGAGCATCTTCAGGTTTGGCTGCAGCTACAATCTTATATCCGTATTTTGTGAGAATAGTCTGGATGATTTGAAGGATAGCCCGTTCATCCTCAACCACAAGGATTGTCTCTGTCCCGCTGTTTCGGGACTGCTCATCCAGAACCGGTGTTAGTAACTGATTCTTTTTTTTCTCAGTTGAACGAGGAAAGTAGATACGAAACTCAGTGCCCACCGCTACTTTGCTCTGTACCTGTATAAATCCCTCATGCTGTTTTACAACTCCATGAACTATTGATAGGCCAAGACCTGTCCCTTTTCCGGCTGCTTTGGTGGTAAAAAAAGGTTCAAATATCTGACCAAGAAGAGTTTCAGGTATGCCGGATCCTGAATCCTTGATACTCAACATTACGAAATCACCTGGAGGAGAACTTTGCTGGAGTTCGGGGTCTCTTTTTTTTAACACCTTATTTTCTGTAGTGATGGAAATTATTCCATTGCCGCTTATAGCATCAGAAGCGTTCAACGTGAGATTTGTAAGAATTTGCTCAATTTGGTGCGGATCACAATCTATATTCCAAAGATTCGGATTATGGACAAAGTCCAACTCTATTTTTTCACTGGTTAATCGGGAAAGCATGTCGAAGGTTTGAGAAATGATGGGATTTAAACTGACAGTCTTTTTCTGAAGTGGTTGTTTCCGGGCAAATGTCAGCAGCTGTCTGGCAATATTTGCGGAACGGTAAGCAGCTTTTTTTATCTCATTCAGATTCTCTGCAACAGGGTTTTCGAGATCCAGTATATCAATGGCCAGATCTGTATGACCAAGAATAACCCCGAGCATATTGTTGAAATCGTGAGCGATCCCGCCTGCGAGTCGCCCGACAGAGTCCATCTTCTGCATCTGGAAAAATTCTTCCTGGAGTTTTTTGTGTTCTTCTTCTGCCAATCTCTGCTCAGTCAAATCCGTGGAAGATCCTACAATATAGTTTATTTTATCCTGTTCGAATATGGGGGTGAGAGATGTTCTCCATATCCGTAATCCGGCAGGGAAATCAAGCTCTTCTTCATAGACCAGAGGGGATCTCATATCTACACATTTCTGGTAATTTGCATCAAGTCGGGCGCCGAATTCCGAACCAAAAACCTCTTTGTTTGTCTTCCCATAGAGCATTTCCGGAAGAAAGCCGGTATTTTCCTGATGTGATTTATTATTTCTCAAATACCTGAATTCATTGTTTTCATCAACCTCAAGCAAAAACATGGCATCCTGGGTGCCATTGAAGATCCTCTCATACTCATCGGACAATTTTTGAATATCAAGCTCAGCTTTTTTCCTCTCTGTAATATCAATGATAGTCGAAATAGATCCCACTACCTTGCCCTGTTCATATCTTGGCGTTGATGTGACCAGGACAGGGACATAAATCCCATCTGCATTGAGGAGTGCAGATTCCAACTTCTCTGAAATTCCTGCCGCACGATTCTTTCGATTCAGGGGTAATTGAGCCTGATATCTTGGATGAGTGATATCTACTGGTTTTTTCCCAATGAGATCCCCAGGCTGGTATCCCAGCATACGGCAGAATGCTGGATTCACATACTCCCTCACCATATCCACATCAAGTATCACAATGCCCTGTCCCATAGTTTGCAAAACGAGAGCAGTCAATTCCTGCTCTTTCTGGAGTTTGCTTTCCAGATTTTTTCGTTCTGAAATGAGTTCGGTATAGAGAATTACGCCTCCAACCTCTCCGGAGGATAGATACCAGGGGCAAGTTTTCCATCTGTTAATAAATCTTTTTCCATCTTTTCGTACAAAAAAATCATCAGCAGAACTACTGGTTTTCCCTGTCAAAGCTTTATTATATGCGTTTTTCCATCTCTCCGGTATGTCTGGGAAAATGTCATAATGACTCTTCCCAATAATATTTTCACGGGTAATCTGGTAATCCTGTAGAAATTGATCACTTACAGAAAGGTATCGTAAGTCGCGATCAAAGACGGCAAGTGCGCAAAAATCATTTTTGACTATTTGATTGATGAGATTATGGTTTTCGATCTGCGTATTTTTCAGTGTAACACCCCTTTGATACCAGTAATTATGACAATCCATAGTAGTATGAAAATTAATATAACGCAATGGTTTTCCCGGTTCTACCGGTCACCCCGCTTCCGGTCTCCGATCTCATTATACGGGGTCTGATCCCAATATTTAATCCTGAGGCTTGGGAGGTTGCAGTCCTTTTCCCAGCTGCTTCATATCATGTAAAAGTTCCTGCAGTTCCCTGCCAGGTAACGCAACAGGTGAATAGAAAACACTATTTAATCTCATAAGAATTTGATCACTCAATGCTGCTGTATCATGATTCTCCAGTATCTTCATTTTAAGTCTGGTGATAAAAGTTCCCGGCCCCTCAAACTTTCTATAGCGGATTCCTTGAGATTCCGCAGTATTAACCAGTGAAAGAAGTGCATGTATTACCTTGTTCCACTCCTGCCTTTTCTTTCGGGTAACATTTTTTCCCATGAATGAACCGGGAATCCCCCATGCTTCCAATTGTGTTTTTTTCTTATCGTTTGATCCGGCAATGGCTTCCCGTATAAATTGTACAAAATCTCCTGCAGTATTGATTACTCCATAAAAAAAACGTTTCAGTGCTGACAAGAGCCGCTTGAAAGGATGAAAACTTTTTATCGATCGGTAAAATGTGGGAAGAAGAAATGGTTTAATGATCAGAAATATAATCACTATCAGACCCGCTATCCCAATCAATCTAAAGAAAATATCTAATCTAAAAACTGGATCTTTCTGTGGGATATTTTTTAGCATCTCCTGAAAGCCGGGAGACTCAGGAGCCAGGATGTCAACAGGTTTAGGTGGC
This sequence comes from uncultured Spirochaetales bacterium, assembly GCA_964567895.1. Taxonomy (GTDB): domain Bacteria; phylum Spirochaetota; class Spirochaetia; order JABMQR01; family JABMQR01; genus JABMQR01. The sequence continues at coordinate 7,608 of CAZMOX010000006.1, forward strand.
TCAAAATGAACAGACCGCACTTTGATTAATCCGTTCAGCCATGCTGCAAGAGTACCGGGTGGAAATAGTGACCATCCGGGGCTTATCAGCAGTGCTGCAATAAGACTGAGTACGATAATCACCAGGGCCATAGTAGTTCTGTAGCGGTTGATCTGCTGAGAGACCTTGAGTCCCTCGTGGAGGAGAGCCTGGCTCTCGGATAGGTGTCTGATAAAATATTTCAGGAGAAAATGTATAGCAGCAGAGAGTACTAAAACCAAAACCACCGCCCAGGATAACGGATATCCAAGCAGTAGAGATATGAATGCAAATCCGAATTGGATAATAAGGAAAATCAGCGTGATGATGTGGATTTTTTCATTTGTCTGATGGAATAACCGTGCCTCTTCCATCGTATCCCTCATCCGCTGTGCCAGTTTTTCCTCTTTATATTTTCCAGCATACTGCATTAATATTTCCAGAGAGCCGCTCATTTTCCTGATCTTATTGGTTACCAGCCACTGAATTACATAGATAAAGGTAATAGGTGCAAAGAGAAAATTATCTTTTCCGGTGAGAAGCATTGATATACCAAGAATGATAGCTGAGGCGATGATGTGTCTTCTTACTTCAGCCAGTACCGTGGTTTGTTTTCCCCGCTCACTTAAGAATACGCCACTGACAATCTCACTACAGCCAATGCAAAGAGAGAAGGGGATATATGCCCAGAATCGCGGAATTTCAATCCGGGCACTCATCAGCATAAGGAAGATGCTTGAGATGGTGAGAAATGGCAGCAGAAAAGCCGCGGCAGTCATTGGGGCACCTGATAAAGTAGTTGTGTTTGTTGTTTTCTGCTTATCCATCTTTAGCATCCCGGCGACTCCTTCAAGTGTTTTACATCGGTAGTGTCAGGATGAATTATATCAGGACCAAACTCTATCACCGGATAGACATTAATACCTGATTGCAGGAGCGGAGCACGATCAATTTTTTGATCTGAACAGGAAAAATATTCAATTGAAAATCCTCGGCTGCGAAGAAATTCCAGAAGTTTTAGTCCCTTTTCTGCAGGAGGAGGACCTATGTAAAAAAGCCTCATATTCCTACCCGAGAGACCATAGGTTTGAATGAAATGAGGCAGGATCTCTTCAGTTTTTTCACTGACAGCTATCGGGGCAAGGGCTGACAGTATTGCATCAGCCTGTGCATATCCCGATGCCGGCTGCAGATGAATACCGTGTTCCATCATAGAAGAAGTGCCTCCGTTTGAAATGAGTCCTACCGCCTGTCCGGTGCTGCTGTAAGATGCTGTCAGAGATGCAGCAGTAGAAATTGCACGCTCAATCCATGCATTACGGTGTTTTGCAGGATATCTGTCTGCAGTAAGGTCGAGCAGGATGCAGGCTGGTGCTGCTAATGTGTTACTGTACTCCATAGTCTGCAATTTTGAAAATCTCGCAGATGCTTTCCAGTTAATAGTCCGGAGTGAATCTCCGGGTAGATAATCGCGCAGTCCTCTGTATTGATTATGATCTTCATAGACTTTGTTGCTGATCGTAGAAGGGCCGCCGGTAACACCATTTTTAAGTGGACGTTGAAACGACACAATTTCAGGGTAGATGATTATTTCAACTGCTGTTTCCGGGAACTGCAATTTCCAGGGGAATAGTCCCAGAGGATCTCTGCCTGAAAGGGTGATTGGCCCTGCACTATACACACCTCTGCGGTATCCCTTCAAAGTGTTGGATATCTTAATCTGCTCATTAGGGTGCAGACTGATCATCTTTTTGGGGAAGTGCTCGAAAAACAGATTGCCGGAGTTGTCGGTATAGTGCAGCCAGGGCAGGGGCAGGCGGCTGTTGTTTTTTATGGTAGTTACGAGGGTGATAGGTTCATATGCATCGATGCGTATGGTTTCCTGTTCCCGAATAATTGAGATGCTGCGCTGAATTGCTTTCGAGTAGAGAAAAGAGAGCCCGGTTACGGTCACATACATGATCAAAATGAACTGGATCACCCAATAGGGGTAAAAAGTCAGGCTGATACAAAGCAGCACCAATGGAAGCAGCCGCTTTCCTGTTAATTTCATTCGTCCTGTTTTCCCGGAATCGGAACAGTCACCAGATCGGTAATTCGCTGAACAGCAATAGCTTCGGTTATTCCTTTGAGCAGCTGGTCTGGTTTCAGTATGATACGTTTTGAGAACACCGGCAGGATGAGTTCCCGGATATCCTCCGGTACTACAAAATCCCGGCCTCTTAATGCTGCCAGTGCCTGAGCCCCTCTAAAAAGTGCCAGGCTTCCCCTTGGGGATACTCCCAGTTTTAACATCGTGCTTGTTCGGGTGGCTTCTGCCAAGTCAAGAATATAACCGCGAAGTTCCGTGCTGACATAGACAGAGAGTATATCCTTTTGATATTTGAGGATCTCTTCAGGGGTAGAGACTGCTGTAACAGATTCAACCGGGTGTGCTAGCTCTTTGTTCTGAGAATCTAATATCATCTCTTCTGCCTCACGGGATGGGTATCCAACGGTGAGTGAGAGGAAAAATCGATCTTTTTGGGCCTCCGGAAGTGGAAATGTTCCTTCAAAATCTATAGGGTTCTCTGTTGCAAGGAGTAGAAAAGGTTTCGGCAGAGGACGGATAGTATTATCTATAGAGACCTGTCCCTCTGCCATTGCCTCCAGCAGCGCTGATTGAGTACGCGGGGTAGCACGGTTTATCTCATCTACCAGAACCACATTTGCCTCGATAGGGCCGGGGCGAAAGGTGAATTCCCCTTTTTGTGGGTTGAAAATCGATATTCCCAAAATATCGGCAGGCATTAAATCCGGGGTGCACTGTATGCGTGAAAGGGATCCGCCGAGACTGGCAGCAACCGCACGAGCAAGAATGGTTTTTCCTACTCCCGGGACATCTTCGATCAATATATGTCCGCGGCAGAGTATGGATGCCAGGATTTTTTCAATTACATCATGCTTACCGAAAAACACCTGCTCAACAGATGCGCAGACTTTTATTCCCCAATCCTTTATTTCATTCATACTGATACTCCACTCTTTGCATTATTTCATTTTTATCATCCTGGAAATTATAGCACAACTTATCATGCTGTATCTGTAATTGAAATGGATTTTTGTTTCAGATTCTTTTTATTGATCGGAAACCTATTGGAATGATTTGTATTCGGCAGGATTAGACGAACTATCGATTTGCAGGGTACCGATTTCTACCCAGGCATGAGCAGTACGCTGACTTCCGGCACCATAAACCAAACGGGACGGATACCCTTTTTTCCGGAAAATAGTTCTGATTGCCAGAGATCTCCGGAGGCACGACATATTAAAAAACAGGTGATACCGGGCTGCAATGCGAATCAATCTGATTACTCTGTGTGCGGTTTCTTCCAGTAGCGGATTTGGGTTTGGATTTGGATTCTGATCAGCAACGTCCAGGTTTTCCGGTGAAAGCTGGTCAGAGAAGAGTAGTTTTGTATTCCATCTATAGGGAATCAGTTTTAGCCTTATATCAATGAAAGCCATCAAAATCCAGAGTTGGGCAATTTTAACGATATCCTGTAGAGTGAATTTACGTGTTCTGCTCAAAACATTCCCAATCATTTTTTTGTTGAATTTGTATTATATACGATGATTTAGGATGATTTTAATTCGTTATCAGGAGATTTGCAAGAATCAAGCGAGTCAATCAAGTGAAGTTTTTTCCGGCAATTACCCGTGCAGCTCCCAATCCTTGAATTTTTTCTCTTCCGACAGCGGTAACCTGATCCAAAAAACGGTTACTGTTTCCTAATTCGGAGTAATCGGCAGAATTAATATCACAGTAGGGACACCAGTGACCGGTATGAAGAATAAGACGGGGAGTTGCAGAGAAGGTGTGGCCTGAACTGCATTTCCATATCAGTGGAGCCGATATATTTCCCTGTTCCATCATTTCCGACAAACAAACACCTCCTCTGAAAACAGCAGCATTGTGCATGTCTGCAATATCGAGAAGGGCAATCTCTTTTTCTTCATTGTACCCGTGAAAGATCTTTTTTGCCTGCGGGTCTCTATCAATTTTTATACTTTTCCACTGTTTTGGTTGTTTCAGCCACAGGGCAAATGATCCCCAGAATGCATCTATTATTTCGATCGCATTTGCTTTCAGCGAGTGAAGTGTTCCATGCGGTGCAGCAGCAATCGGGCGCATTATCAAGTATTTAATAATCCATGACGGTACCATCCTGGTCAGAAAGCGTACAGCCCGGTTTTTGTAGGTAAGGGATTTTTCCACATCCCTGAAAAAACCTTCATACGTATCATGCCGATAATCCAGAATAGCATTAAGCACATCAGAATCCAGAAACCAGCATCCGTGAAAATTGTCAGTGGCAAACCAGTTGGGATTAACCACCCGCCTGAAGTTCCGGATACCCATTAAGGTAAAGCCTTTCTCCATAAACTCTGCATTTGTTTTTCGGAACTCTTCTCCACCGCCTATGTTATATACCTGCTGCCAGAAGTTTTTCGGCAGATCATCCTTCTCACAGATTCTTACCAGTGCCCGGGCAGAATCAGCTGCAGTTATCCACTCCATATGCGTATTTAATGGATGGTGATAGATGATCGGGTCCAGGTGTTTAAAGAGGTTGAAGTGGAGCATGGCAGTCTGTCTGAGCGATACCCAGTGAGGAATTCCTGACTCAATAATAGCTCGTTCGGCCATAACTTTACTCTCAGCATAGACATCAAACCGACTTATCATGATAGGATCACCAACCCGCTCCCAATGAACCGGAGGGAGTCTGCTGCCCGCTTCAGCAACGGTTCCAATGAATACCAGTCTAATTTCATCAATATTCGGCTGTGCTTTAACTGCCTTTATAACATTGAGCGTGCCGCCGTAATTAACCTTTCTGGCAAGCTCAGGTTTGTATTCCGAAGCCGGTGGGATTAATGCTCCCACATGCAGTACATAATCAGAACCTGTTACCCCTGCCAGGACGTCTTCATAGCAGGTGACATCACCCCAAATAATAGTGATGTTATCCATTCCCAGGTAGGGTTTAATCCTTTTTTTACTCAACATATCAGGAAGAATCAATAATTTAAGATTATAGAGGCCAGGTTCAGCCTGGGTCAGCATACGAAGTGCTTCTGATCCCATATTTCCCGTTGAGCCGGTCATAAAAATAGTCTTTGCTGATTCATGTTGTTTGTTCATGAGTACTCCAGTTCTCCGAAGACTAATTTGCCTTCACTGCAATCAGATTCTATATGCATAAGGATAGAGCGGGAGCGGGTGGAAAGAAATCGCGCAAAGTAATGATTACGCTGGTTCTGATGGAGTATTTTTGTTCTCACCCAAAAGGGTGAGGAGCTTGTTTGTGTTCTGCTGAACGGTATTACATACCGTTCAGCAGAACACAAACAAAAATTTATCTCAGACGGGCTATTTTCCCGGGTGGTTTACTTTGATGGCATGAACCAGCTGTACACGGTTTGAGACACCGAGTTTTTTATAGATATTTCTGATATGTGTTTTTACGGTATTGGCAGATATGAAGAGCACTTCACCAATTTCCCTATTTGATTTTCCCTCAATTACCCGGGTAATGATCTCCTGCTCCCGTGGGCTAACGGCATGTTCGGTATAAAATGCCGCTAATTCATCTTTCAGGCTGATGGGTTCGGGTTCGTAATTGATCATGTAGTGGCGGAGAATGTAGAAAAATACAAAGATACTAAAGAGGGAGTGGGTAATAAGTGTCAGTTTGAAGGGTGATTCTCTAAAGAAAATCAGATCCAATGGTAAGGTGAGTGCCATAGGGTAGAAGGCAATCATTATCTCATAAAGCAATCGATAATTCTCATTTCCCTTATTCTTTCTGAGATAAATAGAGGCAAAAATAGTGGGAATGATCAGCAGGATGCTGCTGTAGAGAAACATATCGTTTAGGGTTATTGATAGTGCCTGCAGCCAGCTTGCTTTGTTCAGCAGGATGAGAAAGAAGAGGCTGAACAGCAGGAATATAATGATAAGTGTATTTGTAGCGAGTAATGGAATTTTCCGTTTTTCAATATCCGGAACAAGAAGAGAAATGAGGTACATTACCACACCCCGAATATAAGCAGCCAGTGAAAGGCATGCTGCGATAAGCAGGTAGAGTGAAAATCCCTCCGCTGCCGAAGAGGACATAATATCTATCCAGTTACCGGTATGATAGAACAGGTAGTAGATAAGTGAAAAAAGAAATAGGGGAATCATTGCTCTGAGAAATCTGCTGATCTGCTGATCACGGGTACGGTAATAGAGAATGGAACAGAGCAGGGTAATTGAGAAAACAAGTGAAAAATGGAATACCAGCAGCAATCCTGAAATGAAGTTGGTCATACTTATAAGTTAGTATATGAGCAAGGGTTTTGCAACTAAAATTGGGTATAAAAGTGGTTCCTTCGGATGTTGATGTATTATAACTAATTATGAATTTCATAATTTCGTTTGTAGCAATAATCAGGTATACTGTTGTTGCAGCAGATTATAAAAATCTGCATTTGTAGTGATGAGGCAATAAGGAGAGATTTCCTTGATACTCTTGAGTAATCTTTTATATACCCTTTCTCTTCAGGGGGTTCTGAATAACCTCCGTATAAAAAAGGCATTCGAAGAGGTGGATCGTGTTGATTTTGTCCAGCCATCACTGATAGATAGGGCGTACGAAAACTGTCCGCTGCCGTTAGGGTGGGCTCAGACAATCAGTCAGCCGTATACAGTTGCATTTATGCTGGATCTTCTGGATGTCAGACAGGGGGACACCGTTCTGGATATTGGATCAGGATCCGGGTGGACAACAGCGCTTCTGGCAAATATGACAGGATCTGAAGGTGCCGTACTTGGTCTGGAGCGGATTTCCACTCTTGTTGAATTTGGTGCATCTAATTTGGCTAAATACTCTTTTTCTCATGCAGAAATAACTGCAGCCGGATCCGCATTGGGGAATCCCGGTAGTTTGTATAATAAAATCCTTGTTTCCGCTACCTCCGAGGAGCTGCCGGAGGAACTGATCCTTCAGTTGAAAATCGGGGGTATTCTGGTAATTCCTGTTGAAAATTCTATTCTGAAAATTACAAGGATAACAATGGAAGAGATAGAGACTGAGAAACATTACGGATTTGTGTTTGTACCGCTGATAATATGATCACATAGTCAAAGAAAAATTTAATACAAAAAACAATATGAATTATGCATAAATATATCATTGACGATGCATATAAAAAGGTATAATATTATGCATAGGAGGTAATATATGAGAACAACCCTTGATTTACCTGATGCACTTGTTAAAGAAGCGATGACGCTTACAAAGATACAGACAAAAACCGATGTGATAAAAGTTGCACTGGAGAATCTTATTCAAAAACAGAAGATACAGGGTCTGAAGCAGTATTATGGAAGACTGGATCTTAACATGGATTTGGATACGTTGAGAGAACGAGCTTAAAAACATGATACTTGTAGACAGCTCAGTATGGATAGAATATTTTAAAGGAACGGAACGGGCAATAATATTAAATGAATTAATAGACAATAATAGTTTGTGCATAAATGATCTGATTCTGGCAGAACTATTGCCGGCAATAAATCAGCGCAAGGAAGTGCAATTACGAGAAATGCTGATGAGTGTAGCTAAAGCAGAGTTAAAGATTAACTGGAATCAAATAGTTTATATGCAGACCCAGAATCTATTACATAGAATTAATAAAGTAGGAATTCCCGATCTTCTCATAGTACAAAATGCAATTGATAATAATTTGCAGCTATTTTCGTATGACAAACATTTCAGGTTGCTGAGCGAAATGTTTGATTTACGATTATTTGAAAAGGAAGCATAATTCACTATTCATTTTGTGAAGAATTATAAGAATTTTGCCGCTGATGATGATGTAAACGACCCGCTTTTTTTCATCCGGGCACTACTTGATCATCCGGCACCTCTTACTGCTCAAAAAATTGGACAGACCTGGTTAAACTATACCCGTGAAGGGATTGGCTTTTGCACATAATAATATTGAAGAGATAATTGAGAAAGCCCTGACCTTCATTCCTGAAGGTAGTGAGTATGCACGAGTCGTAAAAGCGGTGAAGGCTTTTTATAAAGAGCACCCTGATAATTGGAGGGCGGCACGGGAATATCTCGAATCAGACTTTGGTTACGATAAATATCCCGGAGTTTGCCACATGATTCCCAATGCTGGTGTGTGTGCGCTGGCTCTCTACTATGCACAGGGAGATTTTGCAAGAACTGTTGAAATTGCAACAATGTGCGGTTGGGATACCGATTGTAACGCAGGAAATGTAGGTGCCATAATCGGGGTAATGAATGGCCCTGAATGTATACCCGAACACTACCTCCGTCCCCTGAATGATTTTCACGCAGCCAGTAGTATTTCCGGTGCCCTGAATATCATCGATCTGCCTACAGCTTCAAAGGAACTTGCGGTTCTTGGTTTGAAACAACAGGGAGAGATAGTTCCGGATGCCTGGAAACCGGGAGTTTTCTCTGATGATATACATCTCGATTTTTCTCTTCCAAACTCAACCTGCGGGATTCGGACTTCGTCAGATTTTCTGGCACCGGTTGCTCCCGGGGAAGAGCTGAAGGAGAAGGGGAAGTTGTCAATCGTACTTGATAGAATGGTACGGGGAGATACTGCAAGAATATTCTATAAACCCTACTACAGAAGGGACGATTTTGATGATGAGCGTTACTCACCGACATTTACTCCCTTAGCCTATCCAGGACAGTTAATGAAAATCCAGGGTTCAGTTGAGAGAATAAGCGGACAAAAAATCGCAGTCGCTCCCTATGTGCGGGATGCAGAATCAAAAGAAGTAATAAGCGGCGGATATATGTTTCCGATTGTTGGAGAGACCTTCTCAATCGATTGGAAGCTGCCTGAAGTAGATTTTGCTATCGATGAGGCTGGTTTATTAGTAACAAATTTTGATAAAGATAAATATCTTGGACATCTCTATCTTCATGATTTCTCTATCACCGGAAAACGAAAATTTTCTGTTAAATTTGGCGAGGAGCAGCATGAGTTTGGCGGGTTAACCCGATGCTCTGCTGTCGGTGGTGCATGGGAACTTGAAGATAATGGTTTGCGGGTTATTGCAATGGATGATTTTCATCTCTATTCAGGATCCTATTATACAAAAGATTCTACGGCAGAGTGTGTGGTTATACCTGAATATGGAGATAGTCATTTGCTGGTAGTAAGAAGCCGGGGTGCTGAAAGCGGCTACTATTTTGGGCTGCATGGCAAAGGAAAGGCTGCATTATTAAAACGGAACCATTCCCTATCAATCTTGAAGGAGATAGATTTTTCATGGGAACTGGAAAAGTCTGTTATACTTGAGGTAACTGCATCAGGAAATAATTTGACTGGTAAAATAGATGGAGTGGAAGTTCTTACCTATACCGACAAGGATGCATTACCCTATGGGATGGCTGGAATTGCGAAACTATCTCAAGGAAGATCACTTTTTATGTCATTGAGGGCAGAAGAGGTCTGTCTCATATGTACTGATTTTTCTGGACAAATACTAGCCTCGGGTGTATAAAATTAATAGTTCAATAAAATAGCTAATTTCAAAATTCACTATATCAAACTTACCTATGCCCGCGATATGTCCGGGCAGACCAGGGTGAATATGAAGGGACGCTTGAAGTCTCTCAGGATATTACCTCACTACAGGCAATGAAAGGTGATAAACGGCTTTTGGATTGGATTGATAGTGATGACTCTGAGATCCTAAAATAATCTCTCCCCCAAAAACGTAAATATTTTAGGTTCTTTCAAAATTATCAAGCTAAAATCATTGACAGATGAATTTAGCAGGTGTAAACTTTGTTTGTACGACGGTAAAACAAAGTATGGCAAAAGGAATCCATGTGAAAACTGGTGATAATGATCTGATCAAAAAACTAAACTATGGAATAATTCTTGACATCATTCGTGAGTCAGGACCTATCTCCAGAATAGAGATTTCCCGAAGAACTGGTCTTTCAAGATCTACCTGTTCTGCGATCTGTGAGATTATGATAACGCAAAACCTCATTTTTGAAACTGGCAAAAGCATATCATCAGGCGGAAGAAAACCCATCTTACTTGAATTGAATATTCATGCTGGTATTGTAATAGGCCTTAAGCTTATGGAGGGGGAGATAATCGGAGCTATAGTGAACTTGGGCGGACAAGTTCTCATGCAGAAAGACATTCAGATCCCCCGTCATCTTGAACCGGAAATTTACATTGAAGACCTGAAAAAATTCATTCAGAATTTAATCAGCTCAGCTCAAACTATATCAGGATTTGAAGAAACGGGAGATAAGAAAGTATTAGGAATCGGCGTAGGAATGAGTGGAAGGATTGACAGTGCAAATGGGATTCTTCTTGAAAGTTCAATTCTGGAGTGGAAAAACGTACACATTGGAAATGTATTGGAACAACACTTTGGAACTCCTGTCTTTCTGGAAAATGATGTAAACACATTTGCAATTGGGGAGAAATTTTTCGGAATTGGAAAACCTTATAGTAATTATCTGTGTATAACCGTTGGTGAAGGAATTGGTCTGGGTATTGTCCTCCAGGGCAGTCTCTATCGGGGTCACCACCATGGTGCCGGTGAGTTTGGTCATATAAAAATAGACTTTGGTGAGGATTCACCTACCTGTTCCTGCGGTAAGAAAGGGTGTTTGGAGGCATTTGCCTCGGATAATGCCATAGTTAGCTACGTAGAGGAAAAAACCGGAAAAAGCCTATCAATTGAAGAAGTTACTGAATCGGCAGAGAAAGGGGATACAGTTTGTCAGGAAGCTTTTGCACTTGCCGGCCGTTATCTTGGAGCTGGTATCTCAACACTGATAAATCTTTTTGATCCTGAAGCGCTGATAATAGGCGGTGAGCGGGCAGGTGCAGCACATCTTTTTATGGATGGAATGAAAGCTGTTATTGCAGAAAATACCGTATATGAACTGGCTAAAGATATTAATATCCATGTACTGCAGCCTGATACCGATCACTGGGTACGTGGTGTCGCCACATTAGCAATAAAAGAGTTTTTCTCAAAGCCGATGGTGTAGGACACATTATGTATATTGGAAATGAACGACAAAAACGAAGAGCGATAGTAATATTTCTTCTTCCCTCCATGCTGGGGCTTATAGTATTTTTTCTCCTTCCCATAATAAGCTCTCTGGTAATCAGTTTTCTTGAGTATGATCCCTTGAAACCGCTTAGTTCTATCGAATTTCTCGGATTTGAGAATTTTAAGAAGTACTTTTCAAATAAAGATCTTGCAGAACAGTACTCCCATGTTTTCTACTATATGGGACTCTATATTCCTACCGTACTTCTCACCTCTGTATGTGAAGCACTTATTCTTGCTAAAACTTTTAAAGGTAAAAGCTTCTATAAAATCATGCTCTATATCCCCGTTATCACTTCCTGGGTGGCGGTAGCATTGATTTGGAAGTGGATGCTGAATGGTAAGTATGGACTGATAAACAACTGGCTTCAAATATTTGGTATTTCCGGTCCGGCCTGGCTGATAAACAGGTTCTGGGCAATGCCAGGAATCGTAATAGCAGCGGTTTGGAAAGATACCGGTTATTATGCCCTCATAATACTGGCAGCATTGAAGGGCATCAATATCACCTATTATGAAGCTGCCCAAATTGATGGTGCTTCCTGGTGGAATAAATTCAGAAAGATAACCCTGCCGCTTATATCCCCAACTATATTTCTGCTGATTGTAGTAAACGTTATTAATGGATTTCAGGTATTTGAGTCGATTTTTATAATGACAGAAGGCGGACCTGCGGGGGCTACCCGGGTACCAGTAGAGCAAGTCTACCGCAATGCATTTACCTATTTCAATATGGGGTATGCCTCAGCCATTTCGTGGATTCTCTTTATCATAATCTTTATAGCAACTGTCACGCAATTTAAGCTGCAGAAAAAGTGGGTGAATTATGATAGTTAAAAAAACGATTCAGAAAATATTATTTTATACCATTCTTACTATTGTAGCTCTTGCAGCACTGGTTCCCCTTCTCTGGATGATTAGTACCTCTTTAAAGGCTCAGGAAGCAATTCATACTATCCCTATACGCTGGATTCCTAAAGAGCCGAGTCTCAAGGCGTATGAAGCTATTTTTTCTTTAACCAACATTAATTTCGGCAGAGCAATTCTCAATAGTTTCTATGTATCTATCATGCTTACCATCATTCCTCTGCTCTCTTCAGCAATGGCTGCTTTTGTCTTTGCAAAAATAGAGTTTAAAGGGAGAGATAAACTATTCTCGGTATTTCTTATCACTATGATGATTCCGGGAACCGTTACCATGATACCCAACTTTATCATTCTCAAGGGGTTGGGATTATTGGGAACGTATACTGCTCTCATATTACCGGCACTCTGCAATGCCTTTGCAATTTTCTTTATACGGCAGAATATGATCGGTATCGACAACTCCTATCTGGAGGCGGCAACGATGGATGGAGCAAGTCTCTACCGGGTATTTGTTCAGATTATGCTGCCGCTGTCCCGGCCTGTGCTGTTTACCATGGGACTGTTTAATTTTATGGGAGCCTGGAACAATTTCCTCTGGCCGTTGATTGTCCTTACCAACAGGAAGAAATGGACCCTGCAGCTGGGATTGGGGAATATGGGTACACAGTTTGGGAATTACCAGCACTATCTGATGGCTGGAGCGCTTATATCCATTATACCGATAGTTATTGTCTATATTATTGCACAAAAATATGTGGAAGAAGGACTCTCAACCGGCGGACTGAAAGGCTAAGACGAGAGAATATAAGGCGGAAACAGGAGTCTATTCTATGAAAGATTTCCTGATTACGTATATATCCCGCAGTAAGCGGGAAACACTACCTTTAAAGGAGAGTAGAATTATGAAAAAGGCAATATATTTGCTTTGTATCGTACTGGTTGCAGCAGCAGCACCGCTTTTTGCATCAGGATCAGATGAAGGTGATTCTGCAGTAACAATCAAGTACAACAACTTCTCAGCTGGAGAACAGAATGCAGGAGTTCTTCAGGCAATGATTGCAGCATTTGAGGAAGAGAATCCGAATATTACTGTTGAAAATGAAGCAATGGGATATGGAGACAATTACTGGACCCAACTGGTAACCAGAATTGCCGGAAACGATGCCCCGGATACATTTGAGCTTAATATGGAAAATTTTCTTGCACATGCAACTCGCGGATCATTACGACCGCTTGATTCATTATTTGCTTCAACAGGACTGGACAAGAGTGTCTACAGCCCAGGCTTGCTGGATGCAGTAAGTTTTAATGGTGAACTTCTTGCAGTACCTCTGATGTTCTCTACCGTTGTACTTGTCTACAATATGGATCTTTTTGATGAGGCCGGTGTAGCTTATCCAACACAGGATTGGAAATGGGCTGATTCACTTGCTGCCGCACAAAAGATTTCAGCTCTTGGTGATGATGTCTGGGGTATGTATAACCCGATACAATTCTGGGAGTTCTACAAAGTTTCTCAGCAGAACGGCGGCGGTCTTATGACTCCCGATGGAACAGCATTTACTATTAACAGTAAAGAGAATGTTGCCACACTTCAGTATATGCTGGACAGAGTCTATAAATATCATGTAATGCCGACTCGTGAAGAACAGGCTGATCGACCGGAAAGTGATCTCTTTATCGAGAACAAACTGGGTATGTGGCTAAATGGTGTTTGGGCATTTAACGATCTTAAGACCCGTGCTGACTTCCCATGGGGCGTTGAAGTTGAACCGGGAAATCTCTCTAAAGCTACGCACTTCTTTGGAAATGTCGGTTGTGTAAGTACTACCACTAAGAACCCTGAAGAGGCTTTTATGCTGCTCAATTTCCTTGCATCAGCACCAGCTGCAGTTGATATGAGACTTGATGCAATGTGGGAACTTCCAACAGTAGCAGATCCTGCAATTATGGAACGATATATCAATGATACACCTCCAGAGAATAAAATTGCAGTTCTTAACTCACTGGAATATGCGGTAAAACCACCAGCACTTGAGAAATTTGCTGAACTTACCAACATTGTCAACACCAGAATTGAAATGGCAAGAGACGGCCTCCTCTCAGCACAGGATGCACTTGATCTAGCACAGGAAGAGGCCGTCGAGAACGTCAAACTCTAAGGAATTTGCCTAACAGCACTCCAAAAGATGACGTTCATAAAAGCTGCGGGTAGTGGATTGGCCGCTATCCGCAGACTTTTTTAATAAATAATAACTAATACTAAAGGATATACAGATGGAGTACAAGGATAATACCAGTGCAATCATGCACCAGCCCCTTGGGAATGAGCAGCCATATTATCAGAAAGCCTTTGAACGTTTTCCCAGATACCCTGTCGCGGGCGAACCTGTGTCGATCGGTTTTGTGGTTGAACCAAAACCTGCAGAGAGTGTTTTTCTCCTCTGGACAAATGATGATTGGAGTACAACTCATCGGATAGATGCTTTGTGTATTGGCAATACCGACAGTGTTGGACACAGTGGATTTGAACACAACTGGGTTGCTCTGATTCCCGGAACAGAAACCGGAAAAAGAGTCTCCTATAAACTGAAAGCATTAACCGGTCAGGGTACCATTGAATCTGAAGTGTTCTCCTATATGCCGATGCGGAAAATATCCTGTGATCAGATTCGAATTGCAGATAACGCAGTGATATATACCGATAAGAAAGGAAGCTGCGCAGTTAGCTGGGAATTTGTTCCGGATGGGGCAAAGCGTCTTCGTCAGGAAATAACTGTCGATCTGAACTATGGAATATCAGCAGCTGAAATGGGTGAAACAGTACCAAATGGTAAAAAAATTCTTGGTGACTGGGAACTGCATATTGATAACGGTAGTGACGGACCGAATTTTACGCTTCTTGAAAACGGAGTTGCCGTTCAGAAACATTGTGGTCCCATCGAGATCCTTGTCACTCCCGATCGTGAAGTTTTTCAATTGAATCTGGCTTTTAAAGCGGGCGCAGATGAAAAATTCTACGGTTTTGGTGAGCGGTTTAACAGGGTAAATCAGCGTGGTCAGATTATTCATTCTACGGTATTTGAACAGTACAAGAATCAGCAGCTGAAAAGCTATATGCCGGTTCCTTTCTTCTTCACTTCAGCAGGAAGAGGCTTCTATACAGCTGATGATCATAGAATTATCTATGACCTGTGTGCAACTGATGACCGCTTCTGGAAAATGCAGATTGAGATGCATGAGGGAGTTGGGGTAACTTCTTATCTCTATACGGGAACTCCGGTAGAAATTATTTCAGCTTATTCCAGGACCTCAGGATTACCGGTAATGCCGCCTGAGTGGATTTTTGGTCCCTGGATGAGCAGTAATGAGTGGAATACCCAGACCCGTGTGTTGGAAGAAGCAAGAAAAACTGCTGAACTGGATATTCCGGCCACGGTTCTTGTTATTGAGGCATGGAGTGATGAGACCACCTTCTATATCTGGAATGGTGCTGAGTATAAGCCGAAAAATCCGGATCTGCCATTCTCCTACCATGACTTATCATTTGAAAATTCAAAACACTGGGATAATCCAAAGGCCATGTCTGATGAACTGCACGAGCTTGGCATGAAACTTGTTCTCTGGCAAATCCCGGTAATCAAGAGATCTTCAGAGCCGAATGCCCAGCATGAAGCTGACTGGCAGCATGCTGTAGATAACTCCTTCTGTGTGAAAGAGGCTGACGGATCACCTTACTTTGTGCGGCCAGGTTGGCAGCATGCTGGTCTGCTTATGGATTTCTCTAATCACAAGGCGGCCGAATGGTGGTTCAGGAAACGCAATTATCTCGTGAAAGAGTGCGGTGTGGATGGATTCAAAACCGATGGTGGAGAACATCTTTGGGGAGAAGATACCAAATTCAGTAATGGGAAAACCGGGACAGAGATGCTTAATGCATATCCGAACTCCTATATTGGTGCCTATCATGAATTTCTGAAAGAGAGTAAGGGAGCTGAAGGTGCAACTTTCAGTAGATCCGGTAATCGCGGTGCTCAGCAGTTTCCCTGCCATTGGACTGGAGATCAGGGATCCTCATGGGAATCCTATCGTGGAGTAATTAATGCAGTATTGAATGCCGGGCTCTCAGGCATCCCTTTTATCGGGTGGGATATAGGAGGATTCAGCGGTGATATCCCATCGTCTGAACTCTATCTCAGGTCTGCGGCTGCAGCAGCTTTTTCACCGGTGATGCAGTATCACTCAGAGTTCCATGACCACACAGATCCGCATGTTGACCGAACACCCTGGAATATAGCAGAGCGGAACAATACTCCCGAAGTAGTCGGCATCTATCGTATGTATGCAAAACTGCGTTGTGCAATGCTTCCTTATCTTCTACAGGAGGCAGAGTACTGCTGTAAGACAGGAGAGCCTATGATGCGTCCTTTATTGCTGGACAATGCAGGTGATCTGCAGGCATGGAGTATTGAAGATCAGTATCTCTTCGGACGGGCTCTATTAGCTACGCCAATTCTCTATGAGGGAGCAACTTCTCGAAAAGTGTATCTTCCTGCTGGAGAATGGATTGATGTATGGACAGGGAAACAGATTTTTGGACCTGTCTGGATTGAACGTGAGGCGGGAATTGAGTTGATTCCTCTCTACAGATCGGCTGAAGCTGAATGGCCGCTTGATGACCAACTATTTATTAACACCTTTGCTGACTTGTAGGAGCTGAACATGTATTTCCATAAGATAGAGCACCCGTTTAATTTCGTGTTTGGAGAGGATCACAAAGATTTACTTGATGGAAGTATAAGATTCCAAGGGGAAGATCTCGGTAGTGATGTATTTCGGATATCTGCAAAAGGAGATGGTTGCAGACGTTGGGAAACACCTCCCCGGGAGACTGAATTATCGGTACATAAGTTTAATGGGGTTAAATCTTCAGGGACTCTTGAAGTAGGGGGGAAAGGGGAGATTCAGCTCTCCTTTTACGGCAGGGAGCTGCTGAAAACCAGAGCAAATGCAGCATTTGGGTTGTGCGGGAAAAAGTGGATTATGTGTTTTGACCTCTCACCTGAAAATCATTTCTATGGGATGGGTGAAAAAAATATAGGATTTGAAAAATCCGGTATACGGACTAAATTCTGGAATACCGATGTATGGGGGGATTTTTCGGATGATGATGGACTTTATGGAGCTACTGATCCCATGTATATCTCAATCCCGTATATGCTTATTCATACGACGCAGGATGCCTGGGTGGGAATGCTTATACATAATCCCTATCCGGTTTTTATAGATACAGGGGCAAGGCAGGTCATTGAAGGGGTTAAAGACTCGGGAAAGGATGAATCCTTTTTTTATACCGGATCAACAGATGGAATACCCGATATCTACTTAATTGCCGGGAAAAATCCTGCTGAAGTAACCCGGAAACTGCAGCAGCTGAGTGGGGGAGTCCCCAGACCGCCGTTATGGTCACTCGGTTATCAGCAGTCCCGATGGGGATATGGATCTGCAGGTGATCTCGAGCATTTGGATGAAAAATTAACAGAATTGGCGATTCCCTGTGATGGACTTTGGCTTGATATCGATTATATGGATGAATATAAAATATTTACCTTTGACAATGATAAATTCCCCAATCCTTCAGAAACTTTCAATTCTGTTACCGGTAAAACCGGGCGGAAAATTGTCCCAATCCTCGATCCCGGGATTAAGCGGGAAGAGACCTATACCGTCTGCCAGGAAGGGACGGAGGAAGGTATGTTTTGCCTGACTTCGGAGGGAAAACCCTATGTAGGATTTGTCTGGCCAGGTGCATCGCACTTTCCTGATTTTTCCCTTGAACGGGTAAAGGCCTGGTGGGCAGGAAGGACCGAAAAGCTGGTAAATCTTGGGATATCAGGATTTTGGATAGATATGAATGATCCCAGCACGGGTTCGGCCGAGCTGGAGGAGATGCGGTTTTCTGATGGAATGCTTTCACATGAGAGTTACCATAACCAGTATGCGAATGGGATGGCAAAAGCTATGGTGAAAGGATTGTTGGCTGCAGAACCTGAGAAACGACCTTTTGTTTTGACCAGAAGTGGTTATATCGGAATTAATAGTCATGCAGCAGTTTGGACAGGCGATAATCATTCAAACTATCATCATCTTCGAAAGGCTGTAGAGATGGAGCTGAGCCTTTCTTTATCCGGTGTCCCCTTTGCCGGTTCTGATATTGGCGGTTTTGGCTGCAATGCAGAACCGGAGAATTTTATAGACTGGCATAAAACCTGTTTCCTTTTCCCATTCTTCCGCAATCATAGTGCTGACGGTACAGCAAGGCAGGAACCTTGGGCTTTCGACAATGAGGTTCTCAACACTACACGTGAGTATATTCGTGCACGCTATGCATTCAGACCCTATCTCTATAATCTGTTTATTGCGCTGGAAAAAACCGGAGATCCCATCATTCGACCCCTGCTCTATGAGTTTGACGGATATTTTGAGCAGGCATCCCAGTTTATGGTTGGGAGTGCTGTTATGCAGGCTCCGAAAATGGAAGAGGGTAAAACAACGCAGCTGGTAAAGATTCCTCAGGGATATTGGTATGAACCCTGGTCAGGGAAATGGATAGAGGGAATCAATGATTTTGAAGTTTTTCTTGATGGAGAGGGCACTCCTTTATTTTTTCGTGAAGGTTCGATTATTCCATTAAGCAGATATGCTGATGTTGGAGACCCTTTAACAGAGATTGATCTGTTTGTGTGTGCCGGAGGCAGTGGAGAGAGTTCCGGTTCCGGACAGTATGAGTGTGACGGGGGCGAGGGGTATGCATATAAAGAAGGGAGAGTGACTTCATTGGATATTGACTACAATTCACATGAAGGAGATCTTTCTATCTCAATTCAGTGCAGAAAATCAGATTATCGCTCACTTAATATTAGAATTATGATACCGGATTCAATTGTTTCTGCAAACATGGAGATTATCCACTCTGATGGTGCTCGAGAGCTGCAGAATTGTGTATTTTTTCAGCAGAAACTTCCATTGCCCGGGGATTCTAAAAGTGTTAAGGTCTCACAATTTTTACTTATAGATTAACCTAAATCCGGTGGGAAAATTGTTTTAATTTCAATGATTGTATTTATCAAAACTGGTCAAAGCTATATGATTATAACATGAAACAGTTTAACAAACAAAAAAACTATACTCTTTTACTGATAGTAATGCTCTGTTTTTCTATCGCAACAGCTCTCTTTCAGGGTGTCCAGGAAAATTATTTTGCAGGAAGTCTACATATCTCACGATCAGGTCGTGGAATTGTTGAGTTTTTCAGAGAAATGCCCGGACTTCTGCTTTTTCTTATTCTGGCGCTGTTTTACAAAATGCCTGAAAGTCGGATTCTGAGAATTGGTTTTTTTGTAGCAATCGCTGGAATACTAGGGTTTGTTTTAGTGGGAACCAAATTGATCCCGGCTATTTTTTTCCTTACTATATTCAGTGCAGGACAGCATATACTGATGCCCGTTCGGCAGTCCTATGCGGTACATTCAGTTGAAGCGGGGAAAGAGGGTTCAGCACTTGGTTTTATGGGCAGTATACTGAGTATAGGACGGGTAGCTGGTTTTTTTATTGTACCCCTTATATTTCTTATAACAGCGAATACTGAAAATGGATTTATTATTACCTTTATATGCGTAATATTCTTTGCCGTCGGGGCTCTTGTGCTCTCTTTTTTTCTACGGAATGAGGGTGGGCATGTTAAACGACAGCGACTTTACTTTCGGAAAAAATACAAAACATACTACATCCTGCAAAATTTTTATGGTGCCAGGAAACAAGTATTCATCACTTTCGGACCATACGTTCTTGTCCTGAAATATGGGGCATCTCCAACTGTTATTGCTACATTGATGGGTATCTGTGCAGTCCTTAGTATTTTTACAACCCCGTTAATTGGTAAATTGATTGATCGAATCGGATATAAAAAAATTATGGTGGGAGATACCGTAATTCTATTCTTTGTATGTTTGGTGTATGGATTTGCTCACCATCTTTTTCCGGAAAATATTGCCTTCTATGTTATTTGCGGGATATTTATTATCGATAGTCTGGTGTCTCATGCAAGTATGGCAGCCAGTGTCTATGTGAAGGATTTAAGTGATAACCAGGAAGAGATGACTGCAACATTAACTACAGGAATATCACTGGATCATGTGATCAGTATATTTATTGCTCTGGCAGGCGGGTTTATTTGGGAGAATGTAGGTATAGAACTACTCTTTGTTCTTGCAGCTGTTATGGCGGTAATGAACTCACTAATAGCATTGACTATTAAACCAATAAAAAAACTAACTTCTGATACCCAGGAAGTAAGTTCAGTTTAATAATAGCTACTCTTAGACTGGATGCTATTAGCTCATAGCATGGTTATTGATTACCTATACACTTTTGTTTTTAATTCAGAATTTCCTGAACCCGTCCAACCTGCCCGTCAGTGAGACGAACCTTTATTCCATGAGGATGGAATTGTGATTTTGTTAATAAATTAGCAACAACACCTTCTGTTAATTTACCGGTTCTCTGATCCTGCTTCAATACAATAGCTACTTTTAATCCGGGGTTTACATTCTCTCTTTTTTGTCCATTCATGCAACAATCATATCCTGATTAAAAACTTATTTATACCCAATTCATCCCGATAGAGTTTATTAGTTGTCGACAGGGAAGATTTTACCCATATGAAATTTCAATATTATAGATTTGCTATTTCACTTTTAGAATATAGTTAATCACATCCCGTGCAGTAAAATCAGCTCTTTGTTTCAATAGATTCCTTACGTTTTCCAGACGGGAGCCAATTGTTACAATAGCTTTTTCGGTATATCCATCTTCATACTCACTGGGCATGCCGATAGTGGCAAATAATGCATTGCAGAGGCAACGCTTTCCTGAAGTGCCATCATCTATGACTCCCTCTTTGTTTCTATATGCTTCGGAGTTTTCAGCCGGACAACGGTATCCGATTGAACCATCCTCTTTCTTGTAGAGCTGCCTTAGATAGCCCATGTTGCAGACTTTTTTTCTTCGTTCAAAGAGAGCTGATTCCGAGAGAGTATCAAGCATCCGCATAACTTTGAATGGGAAGCCTGTGGGTGAGGCATTCGCATCGGTGCTGACTTGACTTATACCGCGTCTGACCACTTCCCGAATACGATTTTTGAGATCAGGAAATATTCCGGATTCCTTGCAGAGTGCAAAAGGTGAGCCTACTTGTATGCCGGCTGCTCCAGCTGCCAAGGCTGCTTCCAACTGTTCCGGTTCTCCATACGATCCGGCCATCCAGAATGGAATCCCAAGGTCTTTAAGTTTTTCGGTATTTATTCTATCCCGGTCACCATAAATTGGTTCACCGGTTTCATCGAGCTGCATTTTTCCTCGTGGCGGAGCGTTATGTCCACCTGCATCATGACTTTCAAAGATCAATCCATCTACCGGTCCGGATGCTTTTTTAGTCATGAGATTTGCCAGGAGGTTGGAAGAAACTATTGGCAGGAATTTTGGGAGTCTGAGTGAAGGGAGCTTTTTACCAAACAGTGATGCCGGATCAAAATGAGAAAAGAAGCTCTCTTCTTTTTCCGTATTTTCTACATTCAGGCGTAGCGCGGCAGGGAGGTTTTTTGCTAATTTACTCAAAATCCCCGGGAATTCAAGAGGAATTCCGGCACCCACGATTACATAATCAATCCCTGCCAGAAGTGCCCCATAAAGGGAGGAGAGGGTGGGAAGTTGTATTTTCTCCAGGTAATTAACTCCTACAAAACCCGTATGATTCTCCTTTGCCAACCATGTCTCAGTAAAATTAGCAACTACGGTTAAAGCGTTGAGAAAGTTATTATTTTTAGTAGTAAATTTTGGCGATCTGGCATAGTGATGTCTTTTTTTTATTCCTCCAGGAACAAAATACTTTTCCAGAATATTTCGGGCTGTATCCCGAAAGGGGAATTCGGCCAATGCCCGTCTCATGTGACCGCCGGGATCTCCATCCTGAAGTCTGCGCATCAACACTCCATCCAAACATGTCCCGGAAATTACTCCGAGTTGTCCGGCACTGGATACTGCATTGGCTAAACGCCAGTTAGAGACGCCTACACCCATACCGCCTTGAATCAGGAGAGGATTGCTCATTAAGAACCCCTTATCTTTTTTAGACATTACGTGGATTTTATGTCAATAATAGAAATTAGTAAATCCTAAAAAGCATGGGATCTACTAGACTCGCTGAAACTTTATCAGTTTTCCAATGTGATATATTTATTGCCTCGGGTAATGACTGTGTGGCGGGTTTTCTGAAGATTATGTACAGGAGCATTATCGAAAAGCAGATCAGCCTAATATCAATTTGGCGATGACTCATTCCTATAAAGCAAATATTGTTCTTGAATTAAAAGATAAAAATATTCTCCAAATGAAAAGTTTACTAGCGATATAAAAAACAAAGAAACTATGTCCAGCATAAGTACCTTTAATCTTTTATATATGCAGATCCCTCTTTGGATAGAATATAAAGATTCCTGCAGTTGTTGCTGCTATGATTCCCAATGAGATCAGTAGAAACACACCCTCAAGAGAACCTTCCTGGAAAATATAGTTAGCTTCGAAATATTTAAAAGGAGTAATATACTTCAAAAAATCAATCTTTTTACTCATTCCGATAAGCACCGAGAGAAAATAAGCTGCAAGCAGGATGCTGACTGAATAGGTTCCGGATTTTCTGTATCGTTTAGTTACTGCCGCCAAGAACATTCCAATGCTGAGAAATATCATCTGAATAATGAACATGGCTAAAAGCATCAGTAGAAGGAACTTGTTGAATTCAATTCCAGGTTCATATTTAGCAGTTGTGGCATAGAGTGTCAAACCAGTAACCGCATTGATTATGATACAATTTATAACGGCACTGATCCACTTGCCTATAATGATTTTTTGCCGTGATATTGGTAGTGTAAGAAAGAACTCTACCGTTTTATCACGCTCTTCTTTGGAAATTATGGAACTACCCAGCAAAACTGCATAAATGGCAAGGGTGATATAGAAATAGACTGATGTCATACTCACAAAACCGCTCACGGTAGTAAGGTTCGCACCGCTCATGGAAAATGCATCCATTAAAGCCTTCGGCATAGTATCCAGTATTTTTCCCATTTCAGGATTATTATAGTAAGCCGAAAATTCCGACATCATTACCATAACGATAGCTATTATGCAGCCGCACCAGATAAAGAGTGATTTCATATGGGCACGAAGCTCTCTTTTGATAATATTCATGAAAAATCTCCTATAACGAATGAATGTTGCGTCTTAAGTAGAGGATATAGCTCATTATTAAAGAGACAATTATGATACCTATACTTATTGCGGCCTGAACAGTATCATACTTACCCTGTTTCAAAATATAACCAGCTTCAAAGTGGTTGAAAGGAGTTATAATCCCCAGAATCTTCCCTCCTATGATCTTCTGCAATGCGCTTAGGATATAGAGACCGAAGGCAAGAGCCATTGAGAAGGAGAGAACGCTGCGTATTTTTTTAATCATCACTGAGATAAGCATTCCCACACTTAAAAAGAAGAGCTGGAAGAATACAATAGATGACAAGAGGACAAATATTTTATCAGGTTCAAATGGGTGGCCGTCCCTGAAAAGCAGGATGCTGCCGAAGATCCCGATCCCGGTGCAGATGGTGGTTGTCAGCAGGCCTGCAAAGGCAGCCATGAATTTTGAGATGAAGATTCGCCGTCTTGAGGCTGGTTTAGTCATAAGAAAATCCGCAGTCAGCTCCCTCTCTTCAACAGAGAGAACCTGAAATCCGTAAAATGAACTCTGGATGGCCAGGCAAATCTGAACGAATGTAAAGAGAAAGGCAAGATATCCGGCAATCGAAGATAATGACAAACCACTATTCATCCCCAGAGCTTTAAGTAGTTCTTTCGGGTAATTTTCCAACAGAAGATCCATCATAGCAGTATCAACCGCAAAATTTGAATAAAAAGTCATAAACATGGAGAGAAGAGCTATTATGGAGATTGACCATATGGTGACTGATTTTCTATACAACTTAAGTTCATACATAAATATATTCATAACGGCATCACCTATTTGTAATAGTGCATGAAGATCTCTTCTAAAGAGGGCTCTTCGATAAGTATGTCCTGAATCTTTTCAGAACTGATTGCTTTGATCATCCTATTAATATCACCATTATAATAGAACTGTATCTTTCCTGCTTCTGCCTTTCGTTCCGTTACTCCTTCAAACGAGAATCCTGATTCATTCAGCTGATCCCCTTTGACAATGACTTTTTTGTAATGTACATCACCAAGTGTATTCATATCCTCCACCTTTATGATGGAACCTTCTTTAATTATTGCGACCCGATTACAGAGGGCTTGGACCTCTGCCAATATATGGGATGAGAAGAAGACTGTAGCTCCTTTTTTGTTCTCTTCAGCGATGATATCAAAGAATTTCTGTTGCATAAGCGGATCAAGACCACTTGTTGGTTCATCAAGCATAATTAGTTTCGGTTCATGAAGCAGTCCCTGGACAATTCCCACTTTTTTCTTGTTACCATAGGAGAGATCCTCAATGCGGCGTTTCAGATCCAGTCCCATAATCTCTGCAAGTTCATGAGTGCGTTTTGTGCAGTCCTTCTTATAGAAGCTTGCTGAGTATTTAAGAAGATCGATCACCTTCATCTTATCGTAATAGAAGACCTCTGATGGCAGATATCCAATTTCCTGACGAATTTCAGGGCCATATTTTATACAGTCTTTACCGAAAATAGTGGCTGATCCGCTTGTAGGGAAAATAAGAGATAGCAGGGTTCGAATGGTCGTTGACTTTCCGGCACCATTTGGTCCAATAAAACCGAATATTTCTCCCTCTTCGACATTGAAACTTACATCAATGATGCCTCTGGCTTTTCCGTAATATTTACTCAATTTGTTGATCTCTATCACATTCATCTCATTTATTCCTCTTGTTGGAGTGGCAAAAATACGCACTTTTTTCAAATCATGCAAATTATGCTGTTAATAATAGACGCAGGATATTCCCATGTCTAGTACTCTGTACAACTTAAAGCTTAGGATTCTTACTTGTACGCGGTAGGCATCTGCATCGTCAGAATACGAAGTAAAAAATCAAGATTTTTTACTTTTTGCAGTATAATAATTCACATAGTTCGTTATTATACTGCAAATATAGATTTTTTTAATAAATTAAATTTTATCGATAAAAATATACTTGATTAATTTACTAAACTATTCTATATTAGATTAATAATTTACTAAGAGATTAGAAGGAGAAATGAAGAATGAAAAAAATTACAATGGTAACTGTTGTTGCACTTGTTTTGATTGCTGCTTTATTTGTTACTGGTTGTGCTAAATCTGAACCGGAAATAGTTGAGAAGATTGTAGAGAAAATCGTTGAAGTGCCTGTTGAAGCACCCGCCCCTGTATCTGATGGTTCTGAAGATCTGAAGATCAGCTTCCGAAAGAACCTGGTTACAGATGATGTTGAGAACTATTTCACCTTTAGTGGAAATATCCGCTACATCGCTGTAGACAAAGATCATGCTGATGAAGTTTCCGGTGCATCTGCACTTGGTTCAACACATGTATTCCAGACATATATCTATGATGTAAATGCACAGAGAACCTTTTCCGGTGGTCTGAGAGGAGTATTCCTGTTTGCAGTAACTCCTTATACTCAGGTTGAAGGCGATAACTTTAGTGCTTCAGAAGCAGCTGACGGAACAATCACCATTCAGTATGCACACCGTGGAACCGCTTACCGAATCGTAACCGATGCTAATGGCTCTTTGGCATTCCCTAACGGAACATTTGAGAAACGTGCGATTGGATATATCGCAAGTGGTGCACCTCAGGTAATCAGTATGGATTTCTCAACTGATGGTACTTCAGCAACTGTAGACTGGGCAAAAGTTTGGGACAGCAGTGTAGCAGATGGTGTATTAGTTGATGATAAATCTACAAAAACAACTGGTCCTATAGCAGTTGATGCTGATGCCGCAACTTCAATGTACTACTATGATGGTGCATTAGCAGTAGCTATCGAAAATGATATTCTTACAATCGAAGGTTTCTTAACAGCTGTCGGCCGTTAATTTCCAGGATTTGTAGAAAAGATGGCTGCCTGTTGGGCAGCCATCTTTTTTTGTGTACGCCCGGCAGGGCGCACACACTTGGGAGTGAAAGTTGCTATAAGCAAGGAAGGCGGTTTCCAATTCTATGGTACACCCAAAGAAGTTGATATTTGGCCTTGGTTTGTTCAGCCCGGCATTTTTTTATTGACGGAGAATGCGTTCAAGTATATCATCGGGAATGATAATATAAAGAAGCCGAATAATCTTATGAATGAGAGGTTAGTTACCGGCAGAGGCGAATTAAATATTGGAGTAAGAGTATATGATACAAGTAGAACACCTCACAAAAAAGTTCGGTCGTATCGTAGCAGTGGATGACATCTCCTTTAAAGTCAAAAAGGGTGAAATCATTGGTTTTCTCGGGCCGAACGGTGCTGGAAAATCGACTACTATGAACATTCTGACCGGGTGTATTTCCGCAACAGACGGAAAAGCCATGATTGCCGGAATAGATATTCTGGATGATCCGGCAAAAGTTAAAAAAATGATTGGCTATTTGCCTGAGCATCCGCCTCTCTATGGAGAGATGACTTCTAGGGAATATTTACGCACAGTATGTGATCTAAAAAATATTCCCAGATCAGAGAGGAAAGAAGAGATTCCCCTGGTAATGGAGAGAGTTGGTATTACGGATATTTCCGGACGATTGATACGTAATCTTAGTAAAGGATACCGGCAAAGAGTAGGTCTTGCTCAGGCAATGATTGGCAGACCTCCTATCATGATTCTTGATGAGCCTACAGTCGGACTTGATCCGGGACAAATTATTGGAATCAGAAACTTAATTAACGATCTGGGTAAAGATCATACCGTTATAATCAGTTCACATATTCTCTCTGAAGTTCAGGCAGTGTGTGAGCGGGTTATAATAATTGCCGAAGGGAAAATAATTGCCTCAGATACACCGGAAAATCTTTCCCGGCATCTTTTCGGTACAAACCGCCTTTTTGTTTCCGTTGCTGCAGAAAGGGAAGCTGTTGAAGAGACCGTAAAAAGTATCCCTGATATTGTTGAGTATCAGATTGAGGAAGGCGAGGAGGCCGGAGCGGTAACGGTGAAGATGAAAGCAGCAGAGAATGCAGATATTCGCAAAGCAGTTTTTTCAGCATTTGCCGCAGCAAATCAGCCGCTGCTGATGATGCGGCCGATCGATATGAGTCTTGAGGAAATTTTCCTTGATCTGACACGTGCAGAGGTGGAGATATGATAGCAGTATATAAGAAGGAATTAAAAAGTTATTTTTTCACTCCTGGTGCATATATATTTATGGGGGCATTTCTTTTTATCGCTGGTCTGCTTTTTTCGCTGCAGAATATTTTTACCGGGAGCAGTGATTATGCAAGTTTTCTCAGCAGTCTGATTTTTATTTTTCTTCTGGTTGTTCCCATCCTCACCATGAGGCTTTTTACCGAAGAGAAAAGACAAAAAACAGATGTGCTTCTCCTCTCAAGCCCTGTAAGTATCAGCGGTATAGTTCTTGGGAAATATTTGGCTGCAGTAACAGTTTTTCTGCTGACATTAATAATTACTATACTGTATCCTACATTTCTTGGTTTTCACGGTAGAATGGATTGGGCGCAGATATGGGGCACCTATATCGGTTTTTTCTTTTTAGGCAGTGCTTTTATTGCAATTGGAACTTTTTTGTCAGAGGTTGCAGAGAGCCAGACCTCGGCCGCAATTCTTACCTTCTGCGGTCTACTGGCGAGTTGGGTCATAGATTACATAAGATCTTTTGTACCCATGTCCTCAATGGCAGGAGCGATATTCATTCTGATTCTTGCAGGAGTTGCTATAGCAGTATTTCAAAGTAAGGCACAGGATTGGCGCATATCGGCACTTGCAGCCATTGTTGCCGTTGTTGTTGTGTTAATTCTTTTCATAATCACCCCGGATGTGTTGTATGGGCTTATTAGTAAGTTTATTGCCTGGTTCTCATTAACCAGCAGGTTCCAGAGATTTTCCATGGGAATTTTGAAACTGGATGCAGTAGTCTATTACCTGAGTTTTTCAGCCTTTTTTCTGTATGTAACAGGAAACCGGATTGAAAACCGCCGCTGGAGTTAACAATATATGAAAAAAATATCGTTTAAAGTAAAACACGCGGCAATATCTGTCGCTATAAGCATTGCAGTTCTGGTCGGACTAGTATTGATAAACTTGCTGGCTGGTGAAATTGATCTGGATTTTGATATGACTAAAAGGGATCTCTACACCCTTACCGAGGAGAGCAGTGCACTTCTCGATGGTCTGGAAGATCAGGTAACTCTCTATTATCTGTCAGCAACCGGACAGGAAAATATAACGGTTTTTGAACTGCTTAAGCAGTATGAATCCTATAGTAATGTGTCACTGGAAACGGTTGATCCTGATAGAAATCCTGCACTGATTGCCCGTTATGCCGAAGAATCAGGAGAGGGAGAGGATCTAAAATCAATTACAAAAGGATCTGTTATTGTAGTAAGCGGAGACAGAAGCAGGATAGTCCCGAGTATCGATCTGTATAATGTATCTTATACTGAGCAGGGCGGAGTAAATGTGTATGGATTTAAGGCTGAACAGAGTATATCTGCAGCTATCCAATATACTTCAACCGGAAAACAGATCACTGTTTACCAACTGCTTGGACATAATGAGTATACGTTTGATGATTTTGATTACACCTCTACGCTTAAAAAAAGCAACTTTACGCTCAATACTCTTAACCTGACTACTATAAGTGCTATCCCTGAGGATGCAGATATCCTTACCATACTTAGTCCTTCTTGGGATTACAGCCAGAATGAGATTGATAAGATTCAGGAATTTCTTGAAAGAGGCGGCAGCCTGTATGCGGCATTTGATCTTGTACAGGAGAATTTAACCAATCTGACTGCATTTCTTGAGTCCTGGAATATTGATATGATGAAAGGGATTATTATGGAGCAGGATTCCAACCGACTTATTCCTGAGTTTGGAAGTTCGCCGGAAGGATTTGCTCCGATATATGAAGAAGAGGAAATTGCCCAGGCTTTAATTGAGAACAACCAGAATATGATTATTTTATCATCAATTGGATTTGCTGAGACCAAAATAGTTAAACGAAATGTTGAATTTGTCCCAATTCTATCTAGTACCGGTAAATCCTGGTTCAGAATTGATTTAGATGCAGCAGCATCTCCGAACAGGATCATCACAGACAAATCCGGCCCTGTTTTTGCGGCTGTTGGTGCAGCTGAAAAAAATATGGATACAGGATTTCAGGAAGGGGCGAAAATTCTTGTATTGGGTTCTACTCAATCTTTTACTCCTCTTCCCAATATTGGATCATTGAAGGCTAATTTTGATTTCACGCTTGCAGCACTTAGCTGGCTGGCCGGTGGCGATAAAGCCATTAATATCCAGAGCAGAAGTCTCTACCAGCTTCCCCTGCAGATGAGCGGTGCAAATGCATTTATCTATGTGGGTATCGTTATTATTCTTATACCGTTCGGTATTATTTTAGCAGGTCTTATTGTGTATCTCAGGAGAAAGCGACTATGAAAAAAACGCGTCTCCTCATTATTGCAGCAGCAGCAGTACTTCTGCTGGCTCTGGCTTTTGTGCTGGTAACCAGAGAACCAAAGGTGCCGGAATCGGACAAGCTTCCGGAATCGGAAGCAGTTGTTGAAGTAGAGCCGATAAATCAATTAATCAGTCTTATTGATCTTGATATTAACAATCTTGAGACTATAGAAGTTAATCGCATAGGTGGGGATCATTATACGCTGTTACCTTTTGGGGAGGGAACCTTTAAAGTTGCGGATACCCCGGGAGTTTCACTGATGACCAGTGCAGCTCAGTCAATTCGGTTTTCCCTGGTTCTGTTTACTTCAAATACTATTGTATCCGAAGGGGAGAATATTTCAGATTTTGGATTTGATGCTCCGAAAGCATCTTGTACGATTACTGCTGGTGAAGAGAGTGTTGTATTAATACTAGGGAATAAAAGTCCTGATAGTGCAGCAAGTTATATTATGAGAGATGGTGATCCGAATGTCTATCTCGTTCAGGGATACTTAACTGATATGCTTTTTGCAGATCTGTATAGTATAAGGGGAAAAGCACTGCCTCTGGTTAATGTGTCTGTTCTTACCGGTATTTCTGTAGAAAAGAATGGGGAACCCAAATACACGATTGCCAGATATTCCAGTAATGATCCGTTTGATCCGGGTCTTTTTCCATTCTATTATACCTATCCTTATGATCCGCCAAAGGGAGTTAATGATTCGAAACTGTTTGAAATCCTGGAGATTTTTCAGTCAGGATTATTTATATATGAGTTCATTGATGCGCCTGAATCTCTTTCCGAGTATGGGTTAGATGCGGTGCAGGCTCTGGATTTGAAGATGTCTGCTGAAGATGGTACTGGATTACATCTATTGTTAGGTAACATTACTGAAGAGGGTATGCGATATGCACTACGGGCAGGAACAGATTCACCGGTAATGTTACTCTCAGCAGCTGATACTGCAGCAGCTGATATCATTCCATTTAAATATGTGGAGCCATTTGCTGCACTGGTCGGGATTGATGCTATTCGCGGATATGAACTTACCATTGGTGAGATGTTGATTGAAGGGAGCATTGAGCGATCTGGTGATGAAAAAGATACTGTTGAGGATTTTTTTATGAATGGTCAGAGGGTTGAGGAGGATCTGTTTAAGGATTTTTACCAGGTACTTATAGGCAGACAAGTCGAAGGTGATGCTGAATCAGGTATCGTTGATCAATTTCTGGACAGTACGCCAATATTTCAGCTAAGGTATATTAGTCGGGATGATGAGTCAATTGTTAAAGAAGTTGAGCTCTACCCTTATAATGATGATTTTTATGTTCTCCAAATTGATGGAGGATCCAGAAGATTCCTTGTCGGCCAATATCAGGTAGACTATATAGTTGAGAATGTAGAGAAAATTAACACATAAAAAAACTTGACAACTAAACAGACGTGTCTTATTATACTAGAAACTGGTCAGGCCACCTTACAGTAGACCAGCAAAGGGTTTTAAGGATTATCAATGTTTGAACAGGTTCAACCACAAAAATATTATATGCAGATTGCCAGACAGATCAAGAATTCAATAAGAGATGGAGAGCTGAAGGTTGGTGAGAAATTACCCTCAGAGAGAAATCTGGCAACCGAATTCGGGGCGTCCCGGGCAAGTATAAGAGAAGCGCTAAGTGCTCTGGAAATGCTTGGTTTGATAGTATGTAAGAGCGGCCAGGGAAACTACATAAATGCAGATGCTTCAGAGGGAACTATCGATACTGAACTGTTAAAATCTCTTTTAATCGGTCACGATCCGAATGAGATATTTGAAACCCGTCTCGAATTGGAACCCAGACTTGCCGGATTAGCTGCAGAACGTGCAACAAAGGAAGAGCTGGTTGAGATTAGGGAAATACATACAAAACTTGCAAGTATAGCTAAAAGAATAAGTTCAGGTGACAATGAAGCTATGGAAGAGTTCCTGGAGGAAGATAGGAAACTACACCTTTCAATAGGACGATGTTCTCATAACAGTGTGCTATTTACCGTGTTTTCAGCCCTCAATTTTATAATGAAAGAGGCTCACTGGAAAGCGCTGAACAGAAAAGCTCTCAAGAGAGTGGGTAATCTGAAACAATATATGAAACTGAACAGAGAAATTATAGAAGGGCTTGAAATGCATGCTAGTGATAAGGTTCGCCATGATATGTTTTATTATATAAAGACTATACAAAATGATATTTTCCTTAAATAGAAAGAGACTAAGGTAGAGGGTTATATGCGATTTAAAGTTGATCCTGATAAATGCACCGAATGCGGAAGATGCACATTAGCCTGCTCCTTGGTGAAGACCGGGAGAATACAGCCTCAGGAATCCAGGATCAGCATAGTTCGGTGCTGGCCGGATATTCCCGAAATCAGGGTATTCGGATACTATGCTAGTGAATATTGGTCTTAAGACCATAATTATAGAGAAAAGGAGATTATTATGAAAGGTAGAAAAGTATTAGCGGCCCTGATGGTGATTGTATTAATGGTACTAACACCAGCTTTAATGTTTGCAGGAGCAGAAGCAGATGCAGATGCAGATGCAGATAACGCAGCTGAAGCGAAACCCTTCAAGCTTGCAGTCATAGTTCCTGGAGTAACTGCAGGAAGTCCAATTTATGAACAGCTTGTTGAAGGTGCCCAGAAGGCTATCGACGAGACTCCCGGCGCGTCAATGAAAGTGGTTGAGCTTGGTTTTAATCAGGCTGAATGGGCAGAAAAAATGACGTCAGTGGTGGCAACAGGTGAATATGATGTGGTCCTCTCCTCTAATCCCTCTATGCCTTTTGTAAGCAAGGAAATAGCAGAACAGTTTCCCGATCAGAAATTCATCTTTGTTGACGGATTTATTGAAGGAAATCCTCAAATGGCCAGTTTTCTCTACAATCAGTATGAACAATCCTATATGCTCGGACATCTCGCCGGACTCATCACTACCAGTGACATGAAAGGCGCCAATGCCGATCTCAAGATTGGTATAATTGTAGCTCAGGAGTATCCTGCACTGAATAAATTGATGGTACCAGGATTTAAACAGGGTGCACAGGCAGTGAATGAAAATATAACTCTGGATTATCGTGTGGTCGGTAATTGGTATGATGCCAACAAGGCTGCTGAATTAGCAAAAAGCATGATTGACTCAGGTGTTGATGCAATTGGTGTCATCGCCGGCGGTGCAGCTCCCGGAGTATTCAAAGAGAGTGAACTCAGCGATACATATGTATTGTACTGGGATGACAATGCTTATGCTCAGGCTCCTGGTGTTATAGCAGGCTGCGGAGCACTTCTTCAGGCTCAACTTGTCTATGAAGTTGTAACAGATGCGGTAAATGGAAAGGTTGAATATGGTACTGGTACCATACTTAACACCAGAGACGGATATGTAAAATTCATCACTGATGATCCTGACTACATTGCAACTGTACCTGCCGATATCCGGGCAAAACAACAGGAACTTGTAGATGCGATCGTATCTGGAGCACTTATCCTGGATACACCCGAACTATAAATAAAAAGGGGAATTTTCTCAATCTTATACCCCGCTGTTCGCTTACTGTGAACAAATTGTAATCAGTTGTGTGTTCAGCGGGTATAGGTAGATTACTTATACATTTACTGATGGAGTACTGATGGAGAAAAAAGTGGAAACCTATCTTGCTATGCGGAATATTACTAAAATCTATGATTCCTCCAATGTTATCGCAAATGACGATGTAAACCTTGAGGTAAGAAAAGGTGAAATCCATGCTCTGGTCGGGGAAAATGGTGCAGGAAAAAGTACCCTCATGAAAATTCTGTATGGCATGGAGCAGCCTAATTCCGGACAAATCATTATAAATGGCAAAAAAGTGAGGATCAGCAGCCCTATTGCAGCAAATGCACAAGGTATCGGCATGGTTCATCAGCATTTCAAACTGATTAAGGAATTTACCGTGGCACAGAATGTGGTGCTGGGAAAGGAGCCGAAGCAGGGCGGAATTTTTTTTGATAATCACCGGGCAATGAAAGAGGTTGCCGCCGTCATAGAACAGAATAACTTCCATATCTCTGCAGATGCAAAGATCTCGGATCTCAGCGTCGGGCAAATGCAGCAGGTA
This sequence comes from uncultured Spirochaetales bacterium, assembly GCA_964567895.1. Classification (GTDB taxonomy): domain Bacteria; phylum Spirochaetota; class Spirochaetia; order JABMQR01; family JABMQR01; genus JABMQR01. The sequence continues at coordinate 41,535 of CAZMOX010000006.1, forward strand.
GAGATCATAAAGATGCTCTATCGGAAGGCAGATATTCTCATACTTGATGAACCAACTTCTGTCCTTACCGAGCAGGAGATACAAAGACTTTTCGAGACACTCAGGAGATTGGTTGGTCAAGGGAAGACTATAATCATCATCACCCATAAGCTTGCAGAAGTTAAGGGGATTTCAGACCGGATCACGGTCATGCGGAATGGAAAAGTAGTTGCGGTAAAAGAGACAATAGATGTTGATGAACATGAGATCTCAAAGTTGATGGTAGGTAAGCGGGTTGTTTTTGACTTTCAGCGGGAAGAGGGATTTTGTCTTGACCCGGTACTGACTATCAAGGATGTCTCGGTTATGAGGAAACGTCAGAAACGACCGCTTCTGAACAGGGTTAATCTGACTGCATCAACGTGTGAGATCGTTGGTATCACCGGAGTCGCAGGAAATGGATTGACCGAACTTGAAGATGTTATATCCGGGTTGATACCGGTGACCAGCGGTAAGATCTTTCATAATGATGATGATATAACCAACCTGTCGGCTATGGAGCTTCGTGAAATGGGTTTCTCCTATGTGCCTACAGATCGACTGAACCGCGGATCGAGTCTTCAAACTTCTATTAAAGAGAATATGATCGTCACCAGTCATCACGATTATCTGAATAAAAGCGGAATCTTCAATAGAGAAAAAATTTCAAACCATGTACAGGGTTTGATCAGTGAGTTCCTGATTGACGGCAGCGAAAATGTACCTATCGGCACGCTTTCGGGCGGGAATATCCAGAAAGTTATATTGGCTCGTGAACTGAAAAGAGTGAAGGATTTTATTCTCTTCTCTGAACCAACATGGGGTCTGGATGTTGCCAGCAGTGATTTTATCTATGAGAAGATTCTGGAAGTGAGGGAACGCGGAGTTGCGGTCATTATCATCTCGTCAAATATTGATGAGATCCTTGCGCTTGCCGACAAGGTGATGGTTATGTATCGCGGGCGGGTCGTTCTGGACAGGGAGATTTCTGATGAACTTACAAGAGAGTTTATTGGAGAGTATATGCTTGGATTGAAAGATGACTTTGCCGACACCAGAGATGATACAGAAGGGGATGTTGAAGGTGAAAACTAATCGCAGCAGCAATATGTTTGTCTCTTTGGCAGGACTGGGGATTACTCTTGGGATAGCGTTTATTGTCATGTTTATTATGATTTTTATCATGAGCGAAACCCCGAAAGATACGATATACTACTTTTTTGCAGGACCGCTGACTAATAAGTACTACTTCGGGAATATGCTGAATGCTGCAATACCGCTTATGCTGACCGGGCTGGGTATTTCATTTGCCTTCAGAGCTTCGATGTTCAATCTTGGCGGAGAAGGGCAGGTCTATATTGGCGGTCTGGCGGCTGCATCAGTATGTCTCTCACTTCCCGGGCTGCCGGGAATCATAGGTATTCCTCTCAGCCTTGCAGCAGCAGTACTGGCAGGAGCATTGGTTGCGGGATTGTCAGGATATTTCAAGTTCAAATGGCGTACAGATGAACTAATATCTTCATTCCTTATCTCAAATGCACTGATCTATATTGTTGATAATATTATCACCGGTGTACTTCAGGATCCCGAGAGCAGTCTGCTGACATCAAAGAAGATAGCCGAACAATTTTGGTTTCTGAAGATATTTCCGCCGTCTAATCTGGATATAAGCATAGTGTTCATAGTAGTGCTTGCATTTCTTGCCTACTTCTACCTTTTTAAGACTCACCAGGGATATGAGATGCGGATATGCGGTTTGAATCCCGAGTTTGCCCGATATGGCGGCATCAATGTGAAGAAATACTTCCTTCTTCCGATGGTTCTGAGCGGCGGATTTCATGGAATGGCTGGAGCGGTCTCAGTAATGGGTACACAGCATATGCTTTTCAAGGGATTTTCGGGAGGAATGGGATGGAACGGGATTGCGGTAGCGCTGATTGCCAGGAATAATCCGCTTGCAGTCATCCCATCAGCACTGTTCTTTGCCTATCTTGAGGCGGGTGCAAAATCAGCGATGATAAACGCTGATGTGACTATAGAGATTGCTTCTGTTGTACAGGCGGTTGTCTTTTATCTGATAACTGCTCAGGCTATCTATTCATTCGTACAGCGAAGAAGGAGAACAGCATGAGTAACGGCGAATTTTCCATCCCGGTAATTCATAATTCAATCAGTATCATGACTCCTTTCCTGCTGGCAGGTATTGGCGGGTTGATGACTGAGCTCGCTGGTATGCTCAATATAGCCTTGGAAGGACTTATTCTTATCGGTGCATTTTTCAGTGTGGTCTTTGCCGCCTATACAGGGAGCCTGTTTCTGGGAATCCTTCTGGGAATCCTTATGACGGTCTTCTTTGCCTTCATTTTCGGGGCAATAACCCTCTATCTCAAGGCAAATGTATTTATCACCGGTCTTGCTACAAATCTGCTTGCCGGTGGATTGACGACTGTTCTGGCCTTCTATCTGTTCGGGACGAAAGGGGTGCTTCTTTTTGAAGGACTGCCTTCACTCCCTATTTTTCGGATCCCTGCTCTTCACGGAATTCCCGTGATCGGAGACATTTTGTTCGGGCACAATGTTCTGGTATATATGGGATGGCTGATGGTCATTTTAGCCTGGATACTTATATACAAAACACCATTTGGTTATAGGCTTAGAGGTACCGGGAGTAATCCTGAAGCCCTGAAGGCTGCCGGATTGAAACCTCAGAACTATCAAATGGCCGGGATTCTCATTTCCGGACTCACTTGCGGCCTGGCAGGAGCTGTTCTGACCCTGAATCTGGGAGCCTATGTACCGAACATCTCAGCCGGAAGAGGATGGATTGCCTTGGTTGTCATATATCTGGGAGGAAAAACCCCGTTTGGTATTCTTGGAGCGGCATTTGTATTCGGACTTGCTGAGAGCCTATCGAATTATGCACAGGGCTTTATTGATATACCAGCGGATTTCATTCTGGCATTCCCCTATATTATCACCGTTGCGGCTATGGTTATCATGTCTGTCATTAAGCATAAAGCAACAAAATAGATATGTATAAGTTTTGAATATGAAGATATTAATTATTAGCATGAGTGCTTTTCGGCACATGAGGAGTCAATATGAAGTCAGCAGTTCTGGAAGATGCACAAAAAATTATCATCAAGGAGCTTTCAAAACCAGAGTTGAAACCGGGTGAGGTTCTGATACGGGTAAAATACTGCGGTATTTGTACGCTTGAACAGCGTCTCTATCGGGGTGATATGAAAATATTCTATCCCATAATCCCCGGGCACGAAGTATCCGGCGAAGTAGCTGAGATAGGAGACGGGGTAGTTACTTCTTTGAAATCTGGTGACAGGGTGGCTGTTGATATGGTTTACCGTTGTCACGAGTGTTATTACTGCCGAACCGGTCAATCGAATCTCTGTGAAAATCGCTTTAACAGGAGCGTTAAACCTCTTGGGGGTTTTTCTGATTATGTTGCGGTCAAACCAAATCAGGTACACCTGATAGGGGACAATCTTCCTCTTGATGAGGCAGCATTCTCTGAACCAGTAGCCTGCTGCATACGTTCGCTAAAAAAATTGCAGGTGACTATTGCAGAAGATGTCCTGATTGTTGGAGCAGGGCCTATGGGGCTTATGCATCTCCAGGTAGCTCTTGCCATGGGAGCACGGGTATTCGTTTCTGATGTCGATAGCGAAAGATTGAAAATGGCTCTTGATATGGGTGCGGATGGGGTATTCAACCCGATTGACGGCGATATAACCGTGGAACTGAAAAAGTTGACTGGTGGGAGAGGAGTTGATGCGTGTGTGGTGACCAGTCCGGCTCTCCCGGCTCTCGATAATGCTTTCCAGTCGATTCGTAAAAACGGCAGAATCAATATCTATACTGCGTATATGCAGGATAAACCGAATATGCCTATAGATATGAACACCCTGCACAGAACTGAGGTGCTTGTCACCGGAACTGAGGGTCGGACAGAGTTCGATTTTCAACAGGCAGTCCGGCTGCTCTCGTTTGGCAGGGTAAAGGTGAAACCTCTCTTAAGCCGGGTTGTTGGATTTGAGGATATTGAAGAGGGGATCAATGCTGCAATGAGTCCGGATACTCAGCGGGTTCTTTTGGGTACAATGACCGGAGTACAGCCTGAGACAGTGGAGGACAGCACTACATGATTGCAACCTACGATATAGGAACAACAGTTATAAAGGGAGCTCTGCTGGCAGAAAATGGAGAATTTCTGGCGTACTCCTCACAGACACTGGATATGGTTAAAAATGGAGTGGCCGGACACTATGAGGCAGATCCCCTGCAATGGAAACAGGCTTTCCGTGAGATAACGGCGCATAACCTTAAACAGGTTGGACCAGGCGCTGATGTCCGAGCTGCAATAATCAGCGGTAACGGACCAACGCTTGTTCCGGTATCCCATAACGGTGAGTTTTTGTCACCGGTAATGAGCTGGATGGATAGAAGGGGAACTGCAGAGACTGCACGAATAAAAGAGGTCTCCAGGCAGTATCTCGACCCGACTTTCTATCTGCCAAAAGCCTTATGGCTGGCTAAGAATAGACCGGATGTCTATGCAGAGACAGAACATTTTCTCTCCTGTCCGGAATCCATGCTTTTCTGGCTCACCGGAGAAGCTGTCACAATCCTTCCAGGCAGTCATTTTTTGCAGTATTTTTGGGATGATGCTCTTCTGGAAAGCTTAAGTCTGGATAGAGCCAAATTCCCTGGATTCAGTAAACCGGGAAAGATGATTGGTAAGGTGAGTGATGCAGGAGCTGCTGCTTCCGGATTGCCTCAGAATTTACCGGTTATATCAGCTGGTGCTGACTTTGTCGTCTCTCTTTTAGGAACCGGAGCCGTGTATCCCGGCCGTGCCTGTGACAGAGCCGGCACTTCAGAAGGCATTAACCTCTGTACGGAAATTAAAATCGCCGATTCCCGCCTTATGTGGTATGGACATGTGGTCGAACCCTGGTACAACATATCCGGTATAATCTCGACATCCGGCAGGGCTTTTGACTGGGTTAAAGATGTTACAGGTGCCGGAAACATGAGAAATGATGAGTTGGATGCTGAAGCGGCTCAGGCCAGGCCTGGTGCTGACCGACTGCTTTTTCTTCCCTATCTTACTGGTGAAAGGGCTCCACTCTGGGATCCGAATGCACGTGGCGCTTTCATAGGACTGGGTCTCAATCATACCAGAAAGGATATGGTGCGGGCTGTTCTGGAATCCGTCGGATTTGCCATGCGTGATGTTATCGAAGTTATGGCTGAACATGGTGCCCGGATCGATGATCTGAGAATTACCGGCGGACCATCAAAAAGCGCTCTTTGGAATCAAATTAAGGCCGATATCACCGGGAAGAATCTACTCGTTCCCGAATCTACCGAATCTGAACTCCTTGGCGATCTTGCGTTGGCTCTATATGGTCTTGGTGATACAGATGATCTTGCTGAGACAGCAGACAGCATTGTGAAAATCAGCAAAGTATATGAACCCTGCGTGGAAACCCGTGGATTGTATGAAGATATGTTTGGATTATATCGGGGTGCGTACGGTGGGCTAAAAGATATATTCAGCTCACTATCCCGAATTGAAGATTAAATTGAAGATTAGGAGGAAACATGAACACGGGAAAAACTATTAGGATGAACTCCATATTTCGGAAGGATACAGGAAAATCGGTGATTGTCGCCATCGACCATGGTGGTATTGCCGGACCCATGGAAGGGATAAATGAACCGGGAAAACTTATTGAGGATTGTGTTGCGGGGGGTGCTGACGGCGTTCTTACAACCCGCGGTTTTGTACGAGCGTCTGAAGGTGCCTTTGATAGAAGTCTGGGACTAATTCTCAGGTTGACCGGTGGATTTACCATTCTCGGCGGTGGATTTGAGGAAGAGATGATAACCTCTCCGGAAACAGCTTTGCGTTATGCTGCCGCAGGAGCGGCTGTGACCATTAAGTTTGGACATGCCAGGGAGGGTGATTTTACCCGTCAGGCCTCTCTGGTAGCCGATTCCTGTGAGGAATGGGGGCTGCCCCTGATGATTGAGGCTATGGCTAAGCAGAAGGATATGAAATCAACTGATCCTATGGGAGTCAGGTTGGCATCCCGGGCCGCCGCAGAAATTGGGGCTGATATTGTAAAGACCTATTATACCGGAGATCCTGACTCTTTTGCCGGAGTTATCGAAGGATGTATGGTTCCTGTAGTAATTCTTGGCGGAGCCAAGACAAATAGTATTGAGGATGTTTTTGCAGATGTTTACTACTCAATTCAGGCAGGCGGTTCAGGTATTGCGATTGGCCGGAATATCTGGCAGCACAAGAATACCCGTGCAATGATCGAAGCCATGTCCGGTATTGTACATGAAAGCTGGAGTGTGAAGCAGGCGATGGCTCATCTCTAGGAGCCTGTCGGACTTTATCACGACTCAGAGTAAACTCTGAGTTTATCAGGAGAAATCCTGAACTTTCCGACTGAAAAATCCTAAGTCCGACAGGCTCCTAGGATTTTTGAAATTGCCTCAATTATCTCGTAAATAAGGAGAGAATATGCCCTGGATTGCCTTTCTTGCAAATGGTTTGTGGCTTATGGTGATTGGATTGATGGGTCCTTCGATTCCATCAATCATTGTTGAACTGGACTTAAGCTACTCCAGTGCAGGTTTGATTTTTACGCTGCTGTCTGCCGGATCCTTGTTGGGTTCGCTAATTGCGGGGGTCGTCTCCGATTTCAGCAAACGAAAGCTTTTATGGATGAGTCTTACTACCGTTTTGATAGCTGGTTTGATTCTGATAGGGTTTACTCCGGGTTATATAGCTCTCCTTTGTACGGTCTTTTTTATGAGTCTGTTCGGCGGTCCTATCGGGGCAGTCGGTCAGAGCATCATGCTGCAGATGTTTCCCGAGAAACGTGGAAAATATATCTCACTATCAACTATGTTTGCTGCCGGAGGGAGTTTCTTGGCACCTCTGATCATAGCTCTGGTTCTGTTCCTGGGGGGCAATTGGCGGGTGGCTTTCTTCACCGTTGCAGGTTTCGTTCTGATTCTGTTTACCTGGATGCTGTTTATTAAGCTTCCGGAGGTAACAGCCCATCACGGATCAAAGACCCCGCTTAAGACCATTATTTCTGATAAGTCGATCCTGGTGGTTGGTCTTCTGATTTTTCTCAGTGTTGGGGTTGATATTGGATTCTCCTATTGGCTGGCCGAATATTTTACCACGACTGTCGGATTTACCGCAGTCTACTCCAGTATAGCAGTAAGTGTATATTTATGCGGAGTCATGATTGGGCGATTCTCCCTCTCCCGCTATGCTCATTCAGCACGAAGCGGATTGGTGATCCTTACCGGACTTTCCTGTTCTGCTATACTTCTCGTGATAATCCTGAATGTGCCGTATCCCTGGTTGAAACTGGTATTATGTTCCTTCTACGGAATCGGAATCGGTCCATTATTTCCCTATTTGTTAGCTAAAGGAACAGGGCTCTATCCTGGAAAATCCGGTGCAGTAACCGGAATATTGTTTGCTATGATGTCGCTCAGCGGAATGGTTTTCCCTTTTCTGATTGGATTGATTGGAACCAATACCGGGATTGAGGGAGCATACTATACCCTGTTAGGGATCGAAGTTTTAATTTTTGCCGGTATCTACTTTGCCAATAAACGGCTGAGAAAGCCCTGAAAGAAAAAATATTTATTACAGTTGATTTTTTATTATCTTTACTGTTTATTATAAGTATATTTCTTGGGAGAATTATCTAGAATGGATGCTTTAATTACCGGAATTGTTGAACCGCTTCCCTTAATTGTTCTTTTTATCATTATTGCAGGATCGCTATTGGTTCTGATGAAAGGGGCCGATCTGTTAGTGGATCAGGCTGTCTCTCTCTCAGTACGCTGGGGAGTTCCCAAAATTCTGATTGGAGCTACTATCGTCAGTATAGGGACAACATTACCGGAAGCTGCCGTCAGTGTCCTTGCAGCGGTACAGGGTGTTCCCGGATTGGCTTTGGGGAATGCTGTTGGCTCAATTATAACCGATACTGGATTGATTCTGGGTCTTGCAGTCCTAATTGGACGGGTTCCTGTCAATCATATGATAGTAAATCGTCAAAGCTGGATACAGGTCGGTAGTGTCGTTTTGCTTGTTCTGGTTAGTATCCCTTTTCTTACAATGGGTGGTCTATTTACTGAAGGCGGGCGGATGCCGCAGTGGATAGGATTTGTTTTCCTTGCCCTTTTGGGACTCTATATCTGGAGATCGATTACCTGGTCAAAAAGTGCCCCGGCAGATGCTGTTGATGATTCAACAGTTACTATCCATTCCGAAATAAAGTCGATAATTGCAATTTTGGAGCTTATTCTTGGAATTACTCTTGTTATTTTAAGTTCAAGTATATTAATTCCGGCAGTTGAAGAGACTGCACTGCGTCTGCATATTCCTGATGCTATAATTGCAGCTACCCTGGTTGCTTTTGGAACCTCTCTACCCGAACTGGTAACCGCTATTACAGCGGTACGAAAGGGTCATGGTGAACTTGCTCTTGGTAATGTACTTGGAGCGGATGTGCTGAATGTCCTTTTCGTAAGCGGTGCCGCTGCGGCTGTTACAAAGGGTGGACTGGAAGTTCCCCCGCAGTTTTTCTACCTTTTTTTCCCTTCAATGCTATTTGTAGTACTCGTATTAAGGATTGGAATAGGGCGGACTACTCACCAGTTCAGTAAACTATTCGGTGTGATTCTTCTGTTGGCCTATATTATTACCGTTGTACTGGGGTATCTGGTTCCCGGTGCCGCAACGGGTTAGTATTCGAAGTATTGTACAGTGCTGCTTGAATTCCATCCCCCTTTAATCTATGATTTCCCTATGCAGTTATTAGAAAGAATTATGCACATAATGGATATTCTCTCTTTATCCGATAGACCGGTTGGAGTCTCTGAACTATCCAGGATTTCCGGGAAATGCAGGCAGCTGCATGGGAAGCTGCAATGGTCGGTTAAAAGAAATCGACTAAACTATGAGCTTGTACGATAAGCTTGTGGTTGACTTTTTGTAGGAGAATAATATGGCAAAAATAGTTACTTTTGGTGAATTGATGTACAGGATTACCCCAAAAGGTAAAGACCGTCTATTCCAAACACAGGATTTCTCTATTACTCCCGGAGGTGCTGAGGCAAATGTTGCTGTATCTCTTGCCAATTATCAGGAAGATGTGGCTTATGTAACAGCCTTACCTGATAATCCCCTTGGAAAAGCGTTGCGGGGAGAACTTCAGAGATTTGGAATCGACATCTCTCCTTTAGTTACCTTTGGTGACCGTGTAGGCCTCTACTTCACCGAAACAGGTTCCAATATGCGGCCGTCAATGGTTGTCTATGACAGAAAAGGAGCAGCCATTGCGGATTGTCCACCTGAAGCCTATGATTGGGATACCATACTTGAGGGTGTTGAGTGGTTTCATACTACCGGGATAACTCCGGCAATATCTGAAAATGCATGGAAAGCAACAGTTGATGCTCTGATGGCCTGTAAGTCGAAAGGTATCACCGTCTCCTGTGATCTGAACTATAGAAATAAACTTTGGAAATGGGGCAGGGATCCAAAGGAAGTAATGCCCGAAATTACCCAATATGTTGATTATCTCATTGCAAATGAAGAGGATTGTCAGAAGTGTCTCGGAATTGCTGTTGATGCTGATATCGAGGGTGGTAAACTTGATGTAGAGGCCTACAAAAAATTAGGAGCAGAGGTTCTTTCTCAATATCCGAATCTCAAAGCTTTATCTGTGAGTTTACGGGAAAGTATCAGTGCTGATCATAACAAATGGTCAGGAATTATAATCACCAGAGAAGAGAGCTTTCTCAGCAGGAAATACGATATCACGAATATTGTAGATCGTGTAGGCGGAGGAGACTCTTTTGGTGCCGGACTTATTTATGGATTTAGAAACTTTGGTGATGATCTGGAAAAAGTTATCAACTATGCCATTGCTGCATCGGCTTTAAAGCATACAATCTATGGAGATTTCAACCTTGCCTCCCGTGAAGAAGTTCTTCGCCTCTCTGAAGGTGATACCTCTGGTAGAATTAAAAGATAATAGGGATGTGGTGTCTGACCCCATTCCCCAGTCTCTTATTTCAAATTGATAAATATTAATGAAAAGCGGATGAACTAATAAATTTATATAAAGGAAATGGTACTGATAGGTAATTGAAATGCATATAAGAAAGAAACAACCAATAGCAAAAATTTTTATCATCATTTTTATCATCATCTATCTGATAGTTACACTGTTTCCCATATACTGGATGGTGAACACCTCTTTTAAAAGCAACCGGACAGCCTATAAAGCCCCACCGGAGTTCTTTCCAAATCCTATAACACTGGAAAATTACAAAAGACTGCTTAATGAAGATCTTACTATTTTGCGATTTTTCTTTAATAGTATGGTAATAGGATTGGGGACGGTATTTCTGTGCCTGCTCATAGGCGGATTTGCTGGATACTCATTATCGAGATTCAATCTGCCGGGTAAGGGCTTTATCATGGTATTCATTATGCTCTCACAGCTCTTTCCGCTTGCAGTTCTACTAATACCACTTTATATACACTTTGCTAAACTTGGAATGCTTGATACCTACTATACGGTAATCCTTGCACATTCAGCAATCACACTACCTTATTCAATTTGGCTGTTAAAAGGATTTATTGATACCATTCCCATAGAAATGGAAGAGGCCGCTTCCATTGACGGATGTTCGCGCATAGGAATACTTTGGCGGATAATTATGCGTATGATAGCTCCAGGATTGGTAACCGCTGGTGTAACATCATTTTTAATGTCTTTCCGTGAATTTCTCTATGCTCTTACTCTGACATCGACTGAAGCCAGCCGCCCAATCAGCCCGGGGATTCAAGTCTATTTTATGGCAGTGATGTCACTTCGATGGGCTAATCTCATGGCTGCTACAACAGTTGCTGTAATACCGGTTATTCTCATCTATATTTTCCTGCAGAAGTATGTAGTAAGCGGACTGACTGGTGGGGCAGTCAAAGGGTAGCAGTAGTCATGACATCACGTGAACGTATACGAGCTGCCTTGCAGCATGAAGCAGTCGATCGGATACCCCTCGATCTGGGAAGTACATTTGTAACCGGAATTTGTTTACCGGCCTATACCCGGTTGATCTCCTATCTGGGATTACCTAAGCGTGAATGTTTCATCATTGATCCTATGCAGATGCTCTGCCAAATTGATGAGGATGTGATGGATATGCTGCATATTGATGTGGTTGGAATTCATCCTGTGAAAAACTCATTCGGCAGCCTGAATACCAATTATATCAACTGGGAGATTTCTCCAGAATTATCCTGCAGGATACCCTCTGACTTGGAGCTGGTAAGAAGATTTAATGGAAATTGGGAATATATCCCTCCAGGGGGGAAGTCACCGAGTGCCGTGATGCCGGCAGGTCAAGCATTTTTTGATCTGCTCACCCGCAACGAGTTAAAAGATGTCGAAGATTTAAGAGCAGGCCAAGGAACTGCTGATGGCCAAGCTGTGTTTCATCTAATACCTGATGAAGAACTTCGTCAGTATGAAGCCGAATCATTCCGGCTCGCGCGTGAAACCGAATACGGAGTAGTGGCAAACCTGAATATCTGTGCACTAGGCGGTTATCTGCGGATAGTATCACCAGATACTCCTGGAGTGCAAGGAATTGGAGACCCAAAATTGTGGTATATCGCCCTGTTGCTGAACCCCTCATATATCCAGGAATTTTTTGCCAGGCAGACTGAGATGGCTTTAAAAAATCTGGCACTGCTCAAGCAGGCATTCGGCGAAAGAGTTGATGCAATATTTGTCAGTGGTACCGATTTTGGAACACAGAACTCACTTATGTTTTCGCAGAGTACCTTTACTTCTCTCTATAAACCCTACTATACCCAGCATACTCTTCCCTACGGGACAAAAGATGAAGTCGTCGCTGAAGTTAAGAAGAATTTGTCGGTTCTAAGCAGGGACGGAGGATGCGTATTCAACCCAGTGCATAACATCCAGGCAGATGTGCCGGCAGAAAATATAGCGGCGGCTTATAAAACAGCAATGGATATGTAGTTTGATTGGATGGTTGAATTAGATGATGTTATTAAGGAGGTTCATGAATGAATACTGGAATAGATAATAGACAGACTATATTGGATAGATTCTCACTTGCAGGAAAAACAGCTTTGGTTACCGGTGCTGCTCAAGGTATTGGGAAAGCCTTTGCAGTTGCCTTAGCTGAAGCTGGAGCTGCAGTTGCCATTCTCGATATTAACAAAGAGCTGGCAGAAGTCACTGCACACGAAATCGGCTGTTTGCCGGGAATCGATTCTGAAAATGTTATCAGTTTTCCCTGTGATATTACCAGTGAGTCTGAGATCGAACTCACGATTGGCCGAATAGTGAAACAGAGGGGTGCACTTACCATTGCAGTAAATAATGCTGGAATCGGAGTTTGGGCTGATGCTGAATTGCAGGATGCAGCTACATGGAATCGGGTAGTGAATTTGAATCTGACAGGAGTTTATCTTTGCTGTAAACATGAAGGGCGTCATATGCTGGAAGCAGGTTACGGAAAGATAATAAATACAGCATCGATGTCAGGTCATATCGTGAACTGGCCGCAAAAGCAGACTGCTTATAATGCAAGCAAAGCCGGAGTAATCCATCTGACGCGCAGCCTGGCGGTTGAGTGGGCTGATCGGGGGGTTTGCGTAAACAGCATTAGTCCTGGCTATACGCGTACTCAGTTGGTTGATGATCTGCTGGAAACGCAGATTGGAAAGGATATGCTGCCGTTATGGATAGATCGTATTCCCATGCGTCGTATGGCGGAAGTGACCGATCTGCAGGGAGCTCTCGTTTACTTGGCTGCTGAGGCTTCGGATTATATGACTGGCCATGACATGGTTATTGATGGTGGATACTGCGCTTTGTAGAGGGGGTCTGGCTCCCCAATTATCTTTTTTTAAGCCGCTGCTGATATCAGCTGGATAATCCGCTCTTATTAAGATAGTAGTCGTAGTCTTCCTCATAAACCAGCATGCGGCCGTGATCTATTTCAAAGACCCTGTTTACCAGATGCTTAAGGAAATATCTATCGTGGCTGACAATTATGATGGTACCCGAAAAATTACCGAGTGCTTCAAGAAGAACCTCTCTGCTGGCAATATCCAGATGGTTTGTCGGTTCATCTAAATTGGGAATGGGGTCACATGGGAATGGGGTCAGACCCCTTTTCCCCCTCGGATCTGAACTTCCTTCAGGATTTTCATATTGCAGCAGTTCCAGGTTTACCGGAGAATCTTCATGAGACAAAGAGAGATAGTTAGCGATAACGCCTTTTAATCCGGTAACCCTGTCAAGCCAATCACCTTGAATTGTTTTTTCATGGACAATAGTGAAACCAAAGAGTTTGAAAAAATCCCTACTCTCTCTCAGATCGGTAACAACGATATTTATATTGAATTCCCATCGATTTCTCCCTTCAGTTTTATCGTCCCGCTCTCCGGGAAAGTTCCAAAAATGCATCTTGCAGACTCATATTGTCTGTAAGGACAATC
>CAZMOX010000007.1:0-49708 GCA_964567895.1 uncultured Spirochaetales bacterium
TTGGTTTCAAAAAATATCTTACCGAAAGAGTTTCAGGATGCAGTAGCAAGAGGTATAAATAATGCATTTCTTACAGGGATTCGTTATGGATACCCAATTTACGATGTAAAAGTTGAACTTATAAAGAGCGATTATAATGAACTTGTTGCTTCAGAATTCGCTTATGAAGCAGCAGCCGTTCATGGCTTTGATAATGCAGCCAAAGATGCAGGACCTGTGCTCCTTGAACCCATCATGAAAGTAGTAATTATGTGTCCTACAACAAATATTGGTGATGTAATGAGTCACCTTTCAATGAAAAGCGGAATTGTTGAGAGTTTGGAAAGCAAGCCTACTCTGGATCATATAACAGCAAAAGTTCCTTTAGTTAATATGTTCGGATACGCCACAGCATTAAGAAATCTCACTCAGGGACGCGCATCATTTGCTATGGAGTTTTCACACTTTGACAAAAAAGAGGGTGAACTTTTCGGCTAATAAAGCGTTTTTCTATTTTTTTTGTTTCTGATCACCGTACAAGTGAGAATCTTTTATTGACAGAAACCCATACCCGTTTTACAGTAGTTTATTGCTGATAGTATTATCAATACTCATTCAGGGATTAACTGATTGCAAATAAACAGATTAAAGAATCGGTATAAGCATGTTAGTTACAATAATTACATTTTAATGGAGGTATTATGAGTTTAACCAGCGCTGAAATCAGAAATATTGCTATCGTCGGACACAACGGCACTGGGAAGACCACACTATTGGAACATATTCTTTCCAATGGCGGGGTGATTTCCCGGGCTGAGTCCATTGATACAGGGAAAACGGTCAGTGATTATACTGATGAGGAGATTGATAAAAGAATATCAATCCATGCTTCACTTTCCAGTATCGAATGGGACAATAAAATGATGAATTTTATTGATACCCCGGGAACCGCAGACTTTGTTGGTGAAGTTGTCTCGTCTTTTCGAGCCTCAGAATCTGCTATAATGGTTATAGATGCACGTTCAGGTGTGCAGATTGAAACAATTAAACTATGGCGAAAGCTTAATACAAGAAATATGCCTCGTATAGTTTTTATTAACAAAATGGATCGTGACAGAGCTGATTTTCAAAACACATTTTCAGATATTGAATCTCGATTCAGCAAACCGTGTGTACCTGTTTCTATACCTATTGGTAGTGGAGAGGATTATCAGGGTGTAATAAACCTTATAGAGAATAAAGCGTATTTAGTTTCAGAGACAAAAGCCTCTGAAATTCCTGATGGTATGAAAGATACTGTTGAAGAGTTTCGTCTTACCCTTATTGAAGCAGCTGCCGAGGGAGAAGATTCTTTAATGGAGAAATATTTTGATGAAGGAACACTTACTCCTGAAGATATAAGATTAGGGTTAATTTCCGGACTTAGAGAAAATCGTATTGTTCCAATTCTTTGCGGAAGTGCAAAAAAAGATAATGGAATTGTATCTTTAGTAAACTTTCTTTCATTTGCTGCCCCACCACCATCAATGATTGCCGAAAAGGCCATTGATGCCAAGGGAAATGAAGTTCCTGTTCCGGTGAGTACCGATGGAAGTATTTCAGCTTTTTCATTTAAATCTACCATTGATCAGTTTTCCGGAAAACTCTCTTTTATTAAAGTAGTAACTGGAATAATTACTGGTGATGCAGAACTGCAGAATCCGAATATCGGCAAAAAAGAGAAACCAGGCAAACTGTATAAATCAATTGGAAAAAAACTAATTGAAGTGAAAGAACTGATTGCAGGTGATATAGGAATAATAGCAAAATCTACAAACCTTCACACAAATAATACATTATGTTCATCTGACATTCAGTATACTTTTTCTGTGCTGGCATTGCCCCATCCAATTCATGCATTAACTATATCCGCAGCTGACAAAAAATCTGAGGATAAAATGAATGAAGCTCTTCACAAAGTGACAGAAGAGGATTTAACTTTTCAGGTTAATTTTAATAAAGAGACTAAAGAAAATGTTGTTTCAGGTATGGGAGAGCTTCATATCAATATGATACTTGAAAGAATCAAAGAAAAACAGAAAATAAACATTAATACAAAAATACCTAAAATTGCCTATAGAGAAACAATTACAAAATCATCTGAAGCTGAATATACTCACAAGAAGCAGTCTGGTGGTCATGGCCAGTATGGGCGGGTAACTATTAGTATTAAACCTCTTCCCCGAGGTGAATATTTCTCTTTTAAGAATGCAATTAAAGGTGGTGCAATTTCTAAAGGATATATGCCGGGTATAGAAAAAGGTTTGAATGAAGCAATGACTGAAGGTTATTTAGCTGGTTTTCCTCTTGTTGATATTGGGGTGTCAGTTATTGATGGAAAAGAACACCCTGTAGACAGTTCTGAAATGGCTTTTAAACTTGCTGGTAAGGGAGCCCTGAAAACTGCAATGGCTAAGGCCAATGTAGTTCTTTTGGAACCTGTTATGAAATTAGAAGTTTTTATTGAGGATCAATATTTAGGAGATATTCTATCTGACTTAAGCGGAAAACGTGGTCGTGTTCAGGGTCAGGAAGATATTGGAGGTGGGTTAACCCTTGTACAGGCAAGAGTACCTCAAGGTGAAATGCTGAAATATGCAATTGATCTAAAATCATTAACTTCCGGCACTGGTTCTTTTGAACTGGAATTTGATCATTACGAAGTTGCAACGGGAAAAGTTGTTGAAGATGTAATTAAACAATCACAATTGGAAAATGAATAACATTTTAATATGTATAAGTCCGGGAGTTTTAACTTCCGGACTTATTTGTCTCTTTTTTAACCCATATTTCGTGTATAGAGTGGTTTTTAGCAAGACCTTTCTGCTCAAATTTAGTTAGCGGTCTCCAGGCAACTGGATCACAATACCCATTTTTTGCACTATTTACTAAAGAATTTACTTTGTTAAACTCTTCCAACATCCATTCAGCATAGGGAGTCCAATCAGTTACTGCGTAGATATACCCACCAGGAATAAGCTTCTTCTGCATAATCTCTATAAAGTCCTTTTGCACTAATCTTCTCTTATTATGCTTTTTTTTATGCCATGGATCCGGGAAAAATATATGAAATCCAGTAATTGAATTGTCAGGAACCATCTCCTGAAGGACTTCTACTGCGTTAAAACGAATAATCCGTACATTGTCCAACTTTTTAGAATGAATTTCATGCAGCAGTTTCCCAACTCCTGATAAAAAAACTTCAATCCCAAGGTAATTATTTTTTGGGAAAGATGATGCAATTGAAGCAGTTGTTACACCCATTCCAAAACCAATTTCAATTATCAAAGGATTAGAATTGTTAAAAGTAGATTCAGTTTGCAATGGGCATGCTGAATTAAAAGGAATACAGTAAGTATCGCTGTATCTCTCTATAGCATTTTTCTGAAGTTTCGTTAAACGACCACCGCGCAATACAAAACTGCGAATATGTTTTTTATCATCAATAACAACATTCTGATTTAAATTCATTGTTTTACCTGTATTATTGAATTTTTCTCCACTTACAATAGTCGCTGCAGTTTTTCCAGTATAAACAAACTTTTATCCTTAAGGGAAACAGCATCAGTCTTCATGGTTAATATATTGGGGTGTTTTTGGTCAATTGATACGGCACCACTGCTTTCCCTAATCATATCAATTAATCTGTCGATAGATATATTTGCAACCCTTGAGAATTCAACTCTCACGGTGCCCTTAGACTCCCGTAGCTGATAAATAGCCAGCTTCTTGCATACTACCTTTATTTCTGCTATGAAAAGCAAATTCAGGACATCGTCAGGGATCGGACCAAACCGGTCTTCAAGTTCAGAAGTAAGCTGTTTCAATTCAATCTCTTTTTGAATAACCGCTATTTTACGGTATATTTTGAATTTAGTCCCGGGATCCAGAATATAGGTATCGGGTATAAATCCTGAATAATCAAGATCAAGGAAAACATCTTCTTCAATAGATTTCCCGGAATCTGTCATTTTACTAATAGTTTCATCAAGTATTCGCAGATACATATCAAGTCCAACAGCCTGCATTTGTCCGCTTTGTTCACGACCGAGTAAATTACCAGTTCCACGCATTTCCATATCTTTCAATGCAATTTTAAATCCGGAACCAAGTTCAGTATGTTCGGATAAAATTTTAAGCCGTTTCATTGCTATTTCAGAGAGTGCTTTCCTGTTCGGGTAATACAGATAGGCGAATGATTCTCTGTCTGATCTTCCCACACGCCCCCGAAGCTGGTAAAGCTGGCTTACTCCATAACGGTCTGCACGATCAATAATAATAGTGTTTACATTAGGAATATCTATACCATTCTCGATAATGGTTGTTGCAACAAGAACCTGAATTCCATTATGAACAAACACCCGCATTTTCTCTTCAAGTAATTCAGGATGCATTTGTCCATGGGCAAAATCAATACTAACTTCTGGAACAATTTCAGCCAACATACTGACTACACTATCAAGAGTCTCAATCCTGTTATGCAGATAAAAAACCTGTCCTCCCCTTTGGGTTTCGTGCAGTATCGCTTTTCTGATTTCGTCTTCATCAAATTCCTGTATTATGGTATTAATTGCTCTTCTCTGAAGTGGAGGAGTTGCCAATAAAGACATATCTCTTATTTTTAAAAGGGACATATAGAGCGTTCTTGGAATAGGTGTCGCTGAAAGTGCCAAACAGTCTACTGATGCCTTAATCTCTTTTATCTTTTCTTTATCTTTTACGCCGAATCGTTGCTCCTCATCGATTATGAGCAGCCCTAAATCTTTGTAACATACATCTTTCTGAATAATTCGGTGTGTCCCAATTATAATATCTATTTGCCCTTCCACTAATTTTTTCAGTATCTTTCTTTGATCTTTTTTTACCACAAGGCGTGACAGCATACCTACACGCATGGGAAATGATCCAATTCTTTCAGATATCGTATCATAATGCTGTTCGGCCAGAATGGTGGTTGGCGCCAATAAGGCAACCTGTTTTCCTGCCATTACAGCCTTAAATGCTGCTCTAATTGCTATTTCAGTTTTCCCGTACCCCACATCACCACAAATAAGTCTGTCCATGACCAGGGGTTGTTCCATATCACTTTTTACATCCTGAATACAGGAAATCTGATCATCTGTCTCATCGTATGGGAACATCGCTTCAAATTGTAGCTGCCAATCTGTATCTTTCGGAAAGGCGGTACCCTTTGCCTGCTTTCTTCGGGCATACAGATGAATTAATCTCTCTGCAAGATCTTCAGCACTTTTCTTTGCTCTTTTCTTTTTAGTTTCCCATGATGTTCCGCCCAATTTATCCAGTCGCGGTGCTGAACCATCTTTCCCAATATAGCGCTGGATTAAATTTGCCTGTTCAATAGGAATAAAAATATCTTCATTATCCGAGTATTCAATTTGAATATAATCACGCTCTTTCCCCAGCGCTTTAATTCTATCAATTTTTTTAAACTTTCCTATACCGTAATTTATATGTACAACATGATCTCCAGGATCAAGATCCACAAAAGTATCCAGAGGTGAAACTTTTGTATGATGTAAGGTCTTCAGGGATTTTTTCCGACGTCCAAAAATCTCATGGTCACAAATTGCAATTACACGATCTTCGGGGAGTGAAAAACCTTCACTTATCTCCAGAGGAAGAATCGATATTTTATCATCTTTAAGCATAAGTTGAAGACGCTGAGCCTGATTTATAGACCCAGAGAAGAGAGTAATACTGTAACCGTCACTTTTTAAAGCTTTTAATTCATTTTTAAAGTAGTTAAAATTCCCAAAATAGGATCTTGGACCCATGATAGTGTGTGTGTAAGCCTCTTTCTTCTGCCCTTTCAAGTCCTCAATAATCACAGTATTTTTGTGATTCTCTATGTATTTAGTATAAGAAAACAGGATATCATCGGGACGTTTTGCATTACGATCCTGGATAAAGGCTTCACGGAATAATTTTCTTGCTTCAAGTGTTATCGATTCATATGAAGCCTCTAATCTTTGTGCACCCATTAATATCACAAGATCATTTTGATCTATATAAGAGTTGATCGAACAATTTTGTATTTCTTTGATGTTTTCAGATTCACTTTGAAGGTATAAAGAGTACTCCTCCATAGTATTTAGTGTTTCCTGGCCAATCGGATCATAATTGCTTATTTTCTCAATAGTATCCCAGTCGATATAGATACGGATTGGATATTCTGAATCAAAGGGGTAAATATCCATTACTTCGCCCCGAACAGAAAACTCTCCAGGCATCGTTGTTGCAGGAACCCGAAGAAGTCCTATTGAGGTAAGACTATTTGCAAAGTCAGCTGCATTAAAAGTATCTCCTGTTTTTATACAGACTTTTGAATCATTAATAAATTCTGGAGATGGTACAGGTGTGGAGAAGGCTCTTAAAGAGGTAATTACTACTGTCTTTTTCAAATTCTGGATCTCGGAAAATGTATTGATTCTTTTATAGGTACTTGAATCATGAACTTCATCAGAATATAGTTTTAGCCCTGTTGCCTCAATTCTTATCAGTTTACACGCTAAAACGGTGAGATTTTTCATCATGCTTGCAGCTTCTTCTTCAGTTGGTAGTACAACCCAGGTTTTCTGTTTACTTTTTTCTAAAGAAAGCTTCGTAAAAGCGGCAAGAACAAGACCTTCCAGTCCCTCGGTATAAATAGGGAAATTGCTGCCTTCCTGAAAGGCCTGGAAAAAAGGAGTTTTCCTTATATATTTGTATAATTTCTTTTCTAATGCTGTTATCATAACCAGCAATAACCTATCATAGAGGAAGTCAGTAATCAATATGAAAGCATTTGACAAATTAGAAGAAGCGATAAAATTCTGTGGAAATTATGCGGTCAAACAACAAAGTCTGGTTACCAGAGATTATAAAAGTGATGGTTCTGTACTTACAGAAGCAGATATGTATATAGATTCATACTTAAAAAAAGTTATTACTGAAAATTTTCCTAATTCAGTTTTAATTACTGAGGAATCCGGAAAAGTTGAAAATAAACAGAAACAAAATACTGATTATTACTTTATACTTGATCCAATTGATGGAACAGATCTTTACAGCCAGGGAGCCCCAGGATGGTGTATAGCTTTAGGTCTTCTTGATAAAAACCTTGCCCCTTGCGGTTGTATGATTTTTGCTCCACGATGGGGGGTGGGCATAAAAGAGGGTTTGTTTTTCAGACTGGATCCTGAAGGAGTGCTTTTACTCAATCAGAAACCATTTATCTTAAAAAAACAAGATGCTGGTGTTAAGCAAATTGTTATGAGTTCAAATACTCACAGGTATCTGGATCTCAGCAGATTTACAGGTAAATGCAGGGTGTTTGGCAGTAGTATAATTCATCTTCTTGCCCCTGTTATTCATATTAAGATTGATTCAGCTGTTTGTACCTCAGGATATATCTGGGATATAGCTGCTGCACATAGCGTTTTACTCTATCTGGGATTAGTTTTGATTAAAACTGATGGAAGTGACTTCATCTATTCACAAAGCATGCTGAACGGGAATCCCAATACTGAAATTCTTTATGCCGGATCACGAGAGCAGTGTGAATACCTGAGAAAAATCTTTCACAATAGTTGATTATTCCACTAATTTACGCTGCTTCCATCTTCTAGCGAGATAGATAAATGGTGTATCAGCAGCTGCAACTACCCATTTAAGCAGGTAGGTAGTAAGTGCAATCTCCAACAGTATTTCAATAGAAAATACTCCTATAAAGGCTATACTGGTAAATAAGAGTGTATCAATAACCTGGCTCACCATTGTACTGGCATTATTTCTTAACCAGATATATTTAGCATCGGGTTTTCTTTTTTTCCAAAAATCATAAGCCCATATATCATGAAACTGTGAAAATCCAAAGGCAACTAAACTTGCTAATGCTATACGCGGCATCAAACTGAAAATTTCCTTCATACTGCTTTGGATAAAATCTGAATCTGCCGGAATAAACCAAATAGCTACATTCATAACAATTGTCATGGTTAAAAGCGAAAAGAAACCTATTGTAACAGCTTTTGCTGCCTCTTTTTTTGTATAATTTTCACTAAGAATATCAGTTACAAGAAAACTTGTAGCATACACAATATTACCCAAAGTTGCTTCTAAACCAAAAAGATTGATAGTTTTTGTAACTTGTATATTTGCAATTATTACTGAGATTGGAACCCAGATAAATAAACCTAATTTCCCCCAAATACGATAGCTTAACATTATAGCTGAGAAATTTATCAACAGCATTAATATCCAAAGTAATTCATTCATTCATTAGCACCTTATATATAAACTGATTGTTGCTCTTATTACTATTTTCAGCATTTACGATGATGGTATTTTCTGGATTACAGTGTAAAAACAATCTCATTTGTTCCAAAATTTCAATCCTGACAATAAAAACAATCAACCCTTTATATCTATTGACCAACTCTTTTGCAATACGTGCATAGCCAAAACCTTGTAATTCGGCTGGACCAAGTTCATCAATTAATAGAGCATTACAAATTTTTGATGCTGCAGTTATTTTTTCATTAGCCCAGGACAAAGCATCCAGATTCATATAGAATCTACCAACTTTTATACTTTTTTCGGTAGGTTTAACACTGGTAAGCAGTTCTTTCTCTTCATTTGTAAGAATATCAACAACTGAATAAAGGAACTTATTCTCATACCTTTTTGTATCATCTGATTTGGTGATCACACCTCCAATTTTGATATCTTTCCTTTTTAGTAAATCTATATATTCATAAGCTAAAGCCGTTTTTCCGCTTCCTCTATTTCCAGTTATAATAATAATTTTTTGTTTTTTCATTATGCAAAATTGTAAATGAATTATATTAATCTGTATAGTTCTCTTTCTACTTAACTTCATTATTGTTAGTCTATACAATAGATGAACCAGGCATACTTACGCAGTTATAGGAGTTTTGATATGGCAGACAAAAGAGATTCAAAAAGAGATGTTACATTATACGTTGGAGATAAAAAGATCCCGCTAAATCCTTTCATACAGGATATATTATCAGAAATAAATATTGCAGTAATTAACACGTTAAAGAAAGTTGTTGATACCGAATCAGTTCAAATAAAAATTTCTATTGATCCGCCTTCAATTTCCTGATACCTTTCATTTCACGAATGTGTTTCCAGCACTGATTAAAACATCTGCAATGCTTCATACGCTTTAGTTGAATCGTTTCGGTTTATGACAAAAGTAAGTTCATTCATGGTTGAAACCATTTCAAGGACATTAATATGTTCCCATGCAAGTTTTCTTACTGCTTCATAAATAACACCCGGCGTATAAAGAAAATCATCCAAAAAGATCACTGTTAACGCTACCGAATCAGTTTTTCTATGCAGTATTGTCTCCCCTATAAGTATATTGCTTAATTCTGCAGAATATTTCTGACTAACTGCAATCCCTACCTCATTACTGCCAATAGTTATATTCAGGAAATCTCCTTTTTCCAGGGCAACAAGCTGATACAATTTTGTCAACTTACTTAGCAGGGTTCCTTTTTTTTCTATATTTATATCAAGTATATTTGTTTTGATGGTGATTTCATAACTAATCTCTGTAATATTTAATTCTTTTTCTTTTTTCTTCAATTCGCTGCCATATCGCCGAAGAGCCATTACCACAGCTGAATTCTTTACTTCTCCATTATGGAACTTCTCTATTTCCGGAAGTAAAATATCTGCCAAATTGCCAAAACTAATTATACCTCTGGCCATTGATTCATGAATAAATGGTTTTGTTTCAATTATTTTTTTTACGATACTGCTAATGGTTTCCAACTGTACATCCTGTTACTATATGAACTTTATGTTATTATAGTATCAAATTGTAAAAATATGCAACTAATAATCTCAATAAACAAAATAATGCTTCTCCCAAAAAATCATAATTTATGATAATATAAATTTTGAATATCATTTAATAAAAGTATTGGAGAAAAAATCATGCACTGTCCACATTGCGGGAATATGGATGATAAAGTACTTGAATCCAGACAAAATTCAAGCGGTTCTACCATAAGAAGAAGACGGGAGTGTCTAACTTGTCATTATCGTTATACATCATACGAAAGAATCGAAGAAAAACCTGTTATGGTGATAAAAAGAGATGGAAGACGAGAGCCTTTTGACATTCTTAAACTTGAAAGAGGTATACAAACTTCACTCGAAAAAAGAGATATAAGTCAAAGTGTTGTTGAGAATCTTATTCATGAAATTGAAGATATCTCTATGATTCAGGCAGGAAGTAAACGTGAAATTAAATCTAATGATATTGGAGAGCTTGTTCTTCATAAATTATATCAAGTTGATCCTGTCGCATATGTTCGTTTTGCCTCGGTATACAGGATGTTTGATAATATAAGCCAGTTTCTTCATGAAATTGAAAAATTATCAGTTCCCCAAAATAATAACTAGAGAGTGGATTAAATGCGCAGCATTGCTCTACCCTATAAAGTTACTGGAGTTTTCTACCGAAAACTCCCAAGATTAAATGCGAAGCATTGTTCTACCCCATATGGTTTCTGGAGTTTTCTACCGAAAACTCCCAAGATTAAATGCGAAGCATTGTTCTACCCCATATGGTTTCTGGAGTTTTCTACCGAAAACTCCCAAGATTAAATGCGAAGCATTTAATCCCGTTCCATCATAAACCTATTAAATTGATTCTCCATATACTTAGGTTGAAGTATTTCATTAACACAGTCTAATGCGTAGTTATCGCTCATTCCAGCAAGATAATCACAAACAATCTGTTCAAAACCTCCATCGACTGATTCATAAAATGTTTTCATTTTCAACACATAATCTCCAAATCTTACAGAAAGCAGGTTTTTCTCTTTTCTGTATAATTCGAGATTAAATCCATTCTTTATAAAAATATCTTCTAAATATTCATAAATTAATTTCATTATTCTTTCAAAATATGTGTGGTACTCAGAAAGAAGTGGTGATTTATAAATATAATTATAGTTGTGGTCTTTCATAAGACATACACTCTCATAAATGTTATCTGAAAAACCAATACCTGTTTGAACACTTGAGCTCTTAATTACATCCTGAACAAGATTGTTAATAATTTCAGCATTAGTAGATCCAATAACATTGCTTACACTGGAAGGTAAAGTATCCGGCAAAATAATCTTAAGTTTAACTGCATCTTCATAATCCCTTCCCAAATATGCGATTTTGTCAGCAATGCGAACTACTGTACCCTCCCAGGTTGAAGGAGTTGAGTTTCGATCAGTAATTTCATGTAGATTTTTCACTCTTTGTTCTGGAACTATAAACTGTTCGAATTTTTCACCGCAATGGCTAATTATCCCATCGCGTACAGCATATGTTAAATTTAATCCCCTACCATACTCAGCAAGATAATCTACGACTCTGAGTGAATATACTTCATGGATAAACCCGCCGTGCACGGCATTCAGGTCATTTAAAACCCACTCTCCCACATGTCCAAACGGCGTATGACCAAGGTCATGACCCATACCAATGGCCCAGGCAAGTTCATCATCAAGATTAAGACCCTTACAAATTGAGGAGGCAATAGAAGCTACGTGCATTACATGTTCAATTCTTGTGCAGATATGATCATTACTGGGTGCAAAAAATACCTGTGTTTTGTGTTTTAGTCTCCTAAAAGGGTATGAGTGTATAATTGCAGTAGTATCACGAAAAAAAGCACCTCTGGCATCCTCTTTCTTTGGGTGCTCCCGTCTCTTTAATATTGTTGAATCTATGATATTTTTCATTACTTTCCTTTTCCCGACCGCAAAGGTTGATTTTTAAAATTTCAATATGATATTATACAACGTAAACATTTAGTGAGCAACGAAAGTTGAACCCTATAAATGTTACAATAATTTTTGTCTATTAAGTAACTGTTTTGCATAAGATAATAATAAATAATTTTATTATCGTATGTTAATTCAATTTGTGGAAAACCATGGAACAATTTTATATTGAATTGATTGAAGTAATACTCCATTTTTCAGCTGCTGTATACTGTATTATTGCTGTCTTTAAACGATGGGGTTACTACTGGATTCTCCCGGCACTCTCATCTTTACTCTTTTTCATATCAGCTTTACGTTCTGCATTCACAGCATCATCTCAGGAAATAATTCTTACAGGTACCAGACTGCTTTTTTCATCAACTTCTGCTCTGGGCGCTCTTGTTTGGTTTTTCTGTTTAATTATTCTTCATAAAATTCTTATTAATAAAAAAGAAGATTATTTCTCAAAAAAAATCTTTCCTGATGACTCTTCAACTATTTTTTATCCTGTTCGACCTGAAAATTCTGTATTACTACAATCAAAGAAAGAAGAGAGTACACTGGCAGTGAAAAACAAGAGTAATCAATCGATAATTCCAACTCCATTCTATTTTTTTGGTTTAAAGCACTGTGGTAAAAGTACTTTGGGGAGATTAACCGCTCAAGCTTTATCTATGAGTTTTCTTGATGCAGATGACATTCTCTCCAGTTATCTTGGTAATAATCCTGGTTACGAGTCTATGACCATACGTGAATTGTATCGTATAAAAGGTAAAAACAGATTCCAGGAGTATGAATACCTATCAATGTTTGAAAATCTTAAAAGTAACAAAAGTATTAACTATATTTATGCACTCGGCGGTGGAGCTTGTGACAATACACGCCTCTTACAATATTTAAAACAGACAATGGGCACATTCTTTTATATAAAACAAGATGAAAAAGTTCTGCTGCATAGAATTTTAAAGAATGGAATTCCCCCATTTCTTGATAGTAAAAATCCTGAAGAGAGCTTTCATAAATTATTTTCTGCAAGATCAGAAATATACAAAGAACTAGCTGATCATATAATTGATATATCGGGAGACCAATCCATAGAAGATTCAGTACGTATGATTATAATTTTCCTGAACAAACTAAAAGCCGAGGGCAAATAATGAAAGTCGGTTATTTTCAATACAATCCTTTTTACCATAATGTCCCTAAAAATCATGATTATATCCAGTCACGACTAGGCAGAACCTCAGCAGATCTCATTGTCCTTCCTGAACTTTCTCTATCCGGGTATCTTTTTAAGACTAACGACGAAGTCCTGGCGTGCGCTGAGACCATTCCAGGTCCTTCCAGTGATATGTTTTATGCTTTAGCCAAAAAGACCCAAACATCATATATCTACGGAT
The DNA here is from genome assembly GCA_964567895.1 of uncultured Spirochaetales bacterium. Lineage (GTDB taxonomy): Bacteria > Spirochaetota > Spirochaetia > JABMQR01 > JABMQR01 > JABMQR01. Next base: position 13,229 of record CAZMOX010000007.1, read on the forward strand.
GTATTGAAAAAGCAGATCCTAAAGCAGTTGTCGCTGATGAATCAGCAGAATGCTATAACAGTTCCGTTTATATTAATCCTCAGGGTGAAATAAGAACTTACCGAAAAGCCCATCTCTTTAATCGGGAAAAAATTCATTTCATACCGGGAAATAATCCTTTTTTTATTTTTGATGTTCAGGGGATATCTGTTGGTATGTTAATTTGTTTTGATCATATGTTTCCTGAAGCAGCAAGAACCTTAACTCTATTGGGAGCACAAATCATTTGCCACCCTTCTAATCTGGTATTATCCGGATATGCTCAGGCAACTACCCTGGCAAGATCTATAGAAAACCGGATTTTCTGGATATTAGCAAATAGAATTGGTACTGAAAGTGCTGGAAGTGTGACATGTACATATACAGGAGGCAGTCAGATCACCGATCCAAACGGATCTGTATTAATTTCATCGTCTCAGGAGATGGAAGATTTACAGATTATTGATATTGATCCTTCATTAGCTCTTAATAAATTAATTTCAAAAAGAAACCACATAATAAATGATCGTCGAACTGACCTGTATCCAGTATAATATTTAACTAAATCTGTATTGATTATCTCTGTATAAATGAGTTAATCTATTCTGATATGGATACTCAAAATCATGACCGTCCCATTATTGTACAAAGTGACAAAACAATTCTCCTTGAAGTACACTCACCTGATTTTAACAAAGCCAGGAATGAAATTTCTGTCTTTGCAGAATTAGTTAAATCACCTGAGCATGTGCATACCTATAAATTATCACCATTATCACTTTGGAATGCAGCATCAGCAGGGAGAACTGCTGAAGATATTGAAACAGCATTACAGTATTGGTCAAGATATCCTGTCCCGGAATCAATTCTGTTTAACATTCGCGATACAATAAACAAATACGGACTTATTTCCCTTCACAAAGTCATTTCTGAAGAGGCCTATTTATACCTATATATACCTACAAAAAAGCTGAATCTAGAGTGTAAATCAAGAGCAAAAATAAAAGAACTCCTGCTGCCGATACCAGAAGAAATTTCAAAAACATCACAGATTTTAGATCTACAGCCAAATACTGATATTCAATATGGTTTTTTTGTGCATCTTTATAACAGAGGTGAACTTAAGCTGCAATTAATTAAAGTTGGCTATCCTGTTGATGACCAGGTACCTTTAAAAAAAGGTTCATTCCTGGATATAGCATTTAGAAGTACTACTTTATCAGGATACCCTTTCATATTACGAAACTATCAAAGAGAGGCTTGTGACGCCTTTATAGGAAATGGAAAATCAGGATTTGGAACACTTGTGCTCCCCTGCGGTTCAGGAAAAACAATTATTGGCATAGCGGCAATGGAAGCTTTTAAAACAAATACACTTATTGTTACCACAAATATTGCTGCTGTTCATCAATGGATATATGAATTACTTGATAAAACAAATCTTACCAAAGAGTTAATTGGAGAATATTCCGGAGATAGGAAAGAAATTTTACCCATTACCGTATGTACCTATCAAATCCTGACCTGGAGAAAGGATAGAGAGAGCGATTTTCCGCATTTTGGTATTTTTCGAGAGAGAGATTGGGGATTAATACTCTATGATGAAGTTCATGTCCTTCCGGCTCCTGTATTTAAAGTAACTGCTGAGATTCAGGCAATAAGCCGTTTGGGATTAACAGCAACTCTTATACGTGAAGACAATCGGGAGGATGAAGTATTCTCACTTGTAGGACCAAAACGATATGATGTCCCATGGAAAGAACTTGAACAAAAAGGATGGATAGCTGAAGCTCATTGCTACGAAATACGTATTCCCTTACAGCAATCTCTTGAACTGGATTATGCAATCGGTTCAAAACGTCAAAAATATCGCATTGCTTCAGAAAACCCTATAAAAACACAGGTTGTAAAGCAGTTAATTGATAATCATAAGAAAGATTACATCTTAATTATTGGCCAATATATATCACAGCTTTCAAAATTGGCTGAAGAGTTAAATTTACCATTAATTACTGGTGCAACTCCAAACAGCAAAAGAGAAGAACTTTTTAACAAATTCCGAAAAAAAGAACTACGTATTTTGATAGTATCAAAAGTTGCCAATTTTGCAATTGATCTACCGGATGCATCTGTTGCAATTCAAATTTCAGGTACCTTTGGATCAAGGCAGGAAGAGGCACAGAGATTGGGAAGAATACTTCGACCTAAAAAACATGGTTCATATTTTTACTCTTTAATTTCCCGTTACACCAGCGAAGAAGAGTTTGCTGCAAACAGACAAAAATTTCTTGCAGAACAAGGTTACAAATATCACATAGAGATCTGGGGTTAAGAGACAGATGAAAAAAAGTAATGATTTTACAAAACTGCTTCTCAGTATGGAAGATGAAACTTTCTTTTATATAATCAGAAACTATTTAGGACCGCTGCAGACACCCTTCCATAAACCTACACTAATAAAAAAGTTAATAAAATTCCTCTCCATAAAATCTGTTCAGGAAAAAATATTAGTATACATAGACACTCTTGATAAGAAAGTCCTGACTGCTGTTTTCTTATTATCTCGACCAACAATCCATGATATTTATCTTCTTTTTCATGATGAATATGAGTTTTTCCAACTGCAGCAAACAATCATTAATCTTGAAGAACGACTTCTCCTTCTCACAGCAGAGACAAATGCACAATTGCAAATTAATCCATTATTCAGCGAAATGATTACTACCCAGGTAGTTGATATCACTATGCTTCTCGGATCACATAAAACTCATGTAAATGCAGAGGAAACTGAAACTCACTGTTCTGCAGAATTTTTATTAAAACCTATTTTCACACCCTCACTGATAACATACTATTTTCATAATAAGTATGCTATTTCCCCTGATGGAAAATATAAGAAAAAAACCGAAGAGAATATACTGCACTATTTAGGTGATGAGAACCAGTCAGAATTGTTTTTACAGGCTTGTTATTTGGCTAATCATGCCCTGTTTGCATTGGGCTTTTTAACACAAAATAATTCAGAGATTGTTCTTAATGATAAGCTAATATTTGAAAATTATCTCAATGATACTAAAATCATACAACACCTAACCCCTTTTTATATTTTTGTACTTAGCTTAATTAGTTTCTTATCCCTTCCCGTTTCAGAAATATCAATACGTGTGATTACTTCATTTTTACTCTTATTAAATCGAGTGAGTGATTTCTGTTTTTCAAAAGACGATATTAGCAGAATGTTTTCTGCTGCAAACCTTCTTAATAAAATTTCAATAAAACTGCAAATAAATGAGAATAGTTTAATTGATTTACTTGTTTCTCATAAAATATTTCTTAACAATAATATCAATACAAACCTGGTCGATGATAACCCGCTTTTTTTTATAAATCCAACAATGATACCTCTGTTAAACTCACACTCTTCTACAGATAGTGAGAATAGTAATATAGATTTAAAGAGTAAACGAGTCCTCATGACAATAGATTCAGATTACTCAATTATTATAGATCCGGAAATTCCCATACACTCTTTTATCAAACTCTATCCTTTTATTGAACTTAGGAAAATTGATAATAAATATCTTTTTGAGCTCACTAAAAAAAGTTTTTTAAAGGCAATTGATTCAGGCAAAACTTTAGATCAATTTATTACTGCAAATAGTATTTTAACAAAAAGAGAAGTTCCTTCTCATATTCTCAGTAGTATGAAGAATTGGTTGGATGTATTTAATCGGATTGATATCTATCATGGAATAATTGTTAAAGCAGATCCTTTTCTTAGTCGTATTATAGAGACACATCCGGATATTAATAAGTATGTTATTGAAAAACTTTCAGATGGGATTTTTCTGATGGATAAAGAAAATGAAAAATTCTGGAGAGGATTACTTAACAATGCCGGGATAGATTTTCTCCCAACCACTAAAGCAGCAGTTTCAAATGTGCAAAATACTCAGACTGGTAATTCAGATTCTTCTCTCTATACGCACGAAAACAACTATTATCCTGAAAATTATATTACTATTATTTCCCAAGATATAAAGAGTATTAACTTTCCAATAAAAGAGATATCTACCGATGAAGATATACATTCTGAAAAGAAAATATTATCTGAAAAACTGAAAGCAATGAATTTCCCCGAAAAGGATTATGAAGAATTTAGCGCAAGAATAGAAAAAAAATTAATTCTGGTTCCCGAACAACTGCGGGGCTCTCCGTTGCATAGAACTATCTGGGAAGCTAAAGGATTAGATTATCAGGGAAAACTTAATCTTTGTAGAAATGCGCTTAAAAATGGAAATGATTTAATAGAGATCCATTTGAGAAATATTGATGGGAGTGAAATTGTAACTCTGTTAAGACCTGTTTCATTAGAGAATCCAGGAAAGGATGCATTACTCAAAGGAATAATTGTTCCGGAAGAAACTGAAGCAGAGTTTGCGGTCAGAAAAATATTTCTTCTGAGAAAGTTAAAAAGCTCACTTTTTTAACCCTAACAACAACTAACCTTGCGGATATTCTTTACCGGTGAAAGTTTTAAATTGTAGTAAGCCCTGTGCATAGAGCATTTCATATCCATATACTATTCTACAACCAGCCTGACTTGCACGATTTATGAGCCTGGTCATTCTTGGTTTATATACCAGATCATAAACAATTTCATCTCCACTGAAAGTATACTCTTCTGCTGGATCTTTTCCGGCATTGGGTTCCATCCCTACGCTAGTTGTCTGAACTACTAAATCAGGTCTATTTTGAGAATCTTCCATGGATATTACTGCAAGTTCTGATTTTTCTATTGCAGATGAACCAGTTTTTACGGCAAGTTTAACAGCAGAATCAAGGGTTCTGTTTACAATCAAAACACTACAACCATAGTTTCTTAACGCCCAAACTACAGATCTGGCAGCACCCCCTGCACCAATAACCAATGCTTTTTTAATATTTCCTGTTTCCAGATCTTCCTGTATTGGATGTAAAAAACCATAATAATCAGTATTGATCCCTTTCCATAATTTCTTTGTTTTTACTACCGTATTGCAACTTCCTATTTGCTTAACTTCATTTGAAATTATTCCTAAATAAGGCAATACATTCTGTTTATGGGGTACAGTAACTGAAAAACCTTTTATACCTATTTTCTCTGAAAATAAAAAAAAGGATCTCACAGAATCAACCAAAAAAGGAACATATACTGCATTAATTTCCAATTTATGAAACCCTGGATTATGTATAGCAGGAGAAGCAGTATGCATTATCGGATTTCCTATAATTCCATAAATTGCAGTTTCGTTTGATATCGTGTCCGCCTTATAAAGATTTTTCATCAGTTCCGGGGTTATCTGCCCAGGAGCCCCTTGAGAACTTCCAGGGGCAGAACAAAAACTGAGTAAAGATCCAGTTAGCTTATATAAAATACGTGTAGGAACACCATAATCTCCCATTCCCAAAAGTATTTTCTTATCTATATCCCTTAATTCCTTTTCCCCTTCAAATATTCTTGCCATATCTGCAAACGATTTTGGAGTTACCGCTGCTTTCGGTATTTCTCCCTGTTGAGAAATCTTATGCATCCGTTTAAAAAGATCACCGGGAACACCATAGAAGTCATGGAAAGATCTTATAATAGCGATACCATTTTGTTTAACACATATTTCCAGCTCATTTCTTCCCATATCTTCTTCAATATCAATATAGGAAAATTTCCCTTTAATAAGTTTTCGTAAAAGATTGAATCTGGAACGTTCTCCCTGGCTAAATTTTCCACCGTCTTTTACCTTTCGACAGGTTAAAATAACCGGTTTTTCACACAGTTCCGGGAAGCGGATAACTGAGTCAACAGGAATTGCTCCCTCCAGCATATCTACCCGCAGTTCAACCACATCAATCAGCTTTTTATATTTTTGATACTGGAGTAAATTATTTTCAATGTCTTTCTCTGTTAAAGTAAGGCAGATCATTTGTTATCTCCCGTTGATGTACAATAAGCTGCTTGTATACAGACTATACTAGTTAATAAAGCGGTAAATTACAAGAATAAATTGATATCTGCCTCAATATTGATAATAGTGCAGGATTATGCAATAAATAATCTATCTGTATAAATTGTTCCAGGAGAACATTGGTGCCATCACTTCAACTTGAAAACACTTCATTATCCTATGGAGACAGAGATATTCTCTCTTCTGTCTCTCTGACACTCTCTGACAAAAGCAGAACCGCACTATCCGGAGCAAACGGAAGTGGCAAATCAACTTTAATGAAAATTATCTGTGGACAAATAGAACCTGACAGGGGATTAATACATAAAACACGAGACTCCAGAATATCCTATTTACCACAATCTGATTATGTGTTTATGGATTCAACAGTCTATTTATCAGCTGATAGTGCTTTTGCCTATTTCCATGATTTACAGGAGAAACTTAAGGAACTTGAGCATAAAATCTCAGAGAATCCACACACAGCAAACATACGTTTGAATACCCTGCTATCTGAACATCATGATCTTCATGAAAAAATTCTTGCTAGTGGATATTATCAGCGTGAAACAAAAATTTATCAGGTTCTGCAGGGATTAGGATTTTCAAAAGAAGATATTTCCAGATCATGCAGTGAGTTTTCCGGCGGATGGCAAATGAGAATAGCTCTGGCCAGAACGTTACTCGGACAATCAGATTTTTTGCTTCTTGACGAGCCCACAAATTATCTTGATGTAGAAGCAAGAGTTTGGCTTAAGAACTATATAACAAGATATAAGGGAGGAATTTTTATAGTATCGCATGATAGAGATTTTTTGGATGAGACTGTTAGTGAAGTCCTTGAAATATTTAATGGCGCAATTACCAGATATGTTGGTAATTATTCCAGTTTTGAACTTCAGAGGAAACAGAGAACAGAACAATTAATTCAGCAATATACACAACAGCAGGAAGAAATTAAACGTATTGAACAATTTATTGAACGATTTAGATATAAAGAATCCAAAGCTCGTCAGGTACAAAGCCGTATAGTTAAGTTAGAAAAAATAGAGAAAATTGAAATTCCGGAAAATCTTAAAAAAATCAGTTTCACTTTCCCACCCTCTCAGCACTCTGGAAAACAGATATTTACCATTGAAAAGTTATCAAAATCGTATGATCAATTGAAAGTACTCACTGATCTTACTGTTTCTATTAAAAAGGGAGACAGACTTGCTGTTACAGGTCGCAACGGAGCCGGAAAAAGTACTCTGCTTCGTATTCTTTCTGAAATTGATACCGAGTTTCAAGGGAGTAAGAATAATGGTGCAGGATTGTCAATTGGTTACTTTGCTCAGGATTCAGATAAGATGCTTAATACTTCACAAACTGCTTATGAAGAGATTGAAGCAACATGTCCAACGCATCTTATTCCTAAATTACGTTCATATCTTGGATCTTTTCTATTTCGCGGTGATGATATATATAAAAAAACTGAAGTACTTAGCGGTGGAGAAAAAAGCCGCCTTTCACTTCTTAAATTGCTGTTAAAACCTCATAATGTTCTCATACTTGATGAACCCACAAACCATTTGGATATTGCAGCAAAAGATGTACTTCTGGAAGCCTTACAATCTTTTACGGGCACACTGATTTTTGTTTCTCACGATAGTTATTTTATAAGGAATCTTGCGACGAGAATTATGTATATGTCAGAATCCGGCGTTGAAATGTTTGAAGGCGATTACGATTATTTTTCATGGGTTCTCGAGAATCGAAATCAGTATATAATAGATGATGATAATAAAAAGGAACAGCTCGGATCAAATGTCCCAGCTTTTAACACGGCAACAGAGGCAGAGGTTGACTGGAAAACCCGAAATATGATTCGCAACAAAATAAAATCACTGCAAAAACAAGAAGAACAAATTCTATTTCATGTAGACCAATGTGATACAAAAATTGAAAAAATAACAGCAGCAATGTCTGATCCGGACAATTATCAATATGGTGATAAAATGAAACCATTAGTTAAGGAGCTTGAAAGAACCAAATCAGAACTACAGGAACATATGAACAATTGGGAATCTGTACATATTGAGCTTGAGGAGCTAACTTTGCATGATAATTAACAGCAATCAGAAAAAAATCATATTGGCATCTGCTTCAATTGCCAGAAAACAAATCCTAGAGCAAGTGGGTTTTATGGTGGTTGTCAAACCAACTGATGCTTTTGAAGAGAATAGTGTTGACCATCCTGGTGAAAATGTAAGATCACTTGCCCAACAGAAACTAGCAATATTTAAAAAAAAGACACCTGATTGGAAAAACCTTTTGGTTCCGGTAATAACAGCTGATACAATTGTTTTATGTCAGGAAAGTATCTTGGGAAAACCGGAAGGAAAAAACAGTGCAAAACAAATGCTGAAAAGACTATCAGGGACAGTTCATTCTGTGTATACAGGCTATTCAATTCTTTTTCCCGGTATCAGAAAAAGTGTATCCGGCTATGAGTCATCTGAAGTAACTTTTTTCTCGTTAAGTTCAAATGATATCGAAGATTATCTGGAAACGAATGAATGGATGAGAGCTGCAGGTGCATACAGAGTTCAGGGAGTTGGTTTGCGATTAATTTCTTCAATTAAAGGAAGTTATTTTACAATTGCAGGCTTGCCTATTCATCAGATTTCTGGCATATTACGTAAACAGGGCTTTTAAACCCTGAATCTCCGCCTTTATGGTGAGAAAAAGAGAAGGCCGGTGTGATTATTTTCACACCACTAGTGAATGGAGGAAACTTTGGCAGTAGTTAGTATGAAAAACCTGCTCGAATCAGGTGTGCACTTTGGTCATCAGACCAAGAGATGGAATCCCAAAATGAAAAAATTTATTTTTTCAGAACGTAATGGGATTCATATTATCGATTTACAGAAAACAACAGTCTGTATTAAAGAAGCCTATGACCTAATCAGGGAACAGGTAAAAAACGGAAAATCAGTTCTTTTTGTTGGAACAAAAAAACAAGCTCAGCAAGCAATTGAAACAGAGGCAAAACGTTGTGGGATGCCATATGTAAACAATCGATGGCTTGGTGGTATGTTAACTAATTTTTCCACAATCAAAAAATCAATACATCGTCTGAAAAAAATTGAAAAGATGGAAATTGATGGGACTTTTGAAAGTTTAACAAAGAAAGAGATTGCAAAACTCAATAAAGAACGTGCAAAATTAGAAAAAAACCTTGGTGGGATTAAAGAGATGAAAGATCCTCCAGGAGCAATTTTTATTATTGATACCAGAAAAGAAGTTATTGCTGTAGCAGAAGCAAAACGACTTGGAATACCCATTGTAGCTGTTGTAGATACAAATTGTGATCCAACTGATATTGATTATCCGATTCCCGGAAATGATGATGCAATAAGAGCTATCTCTTTATTTGCTGAGATAATTGCAAAAGCAGTTATTGATGCAGATAACGAAATTGGTTTTGAAATGATTGAAACTCTTGAAGAACCTGAAGAAGCTACAGAAAAAACTACAGAAAAAGCAGTTACTGAAGTTGAGGAACCAAAACCAGCTGAAACAGAGTATTCTGAAAAAGATTATAAAGATTTTGATCCTGCAAAGGCAAAAGAGAGTGAAGTAGTTGAACCAGTAGTAAGTGATGAAGCACTAGCCGGAGAAGCTGCTGCATTAGTTGACGAAAAAACATTATACGAAGAGTAATATAAATTCCCTGCTGCAGTACTAAGTAATATTTTCTACTATTATTTCTCACTGCATAGGGATTTTAATTTTTAAGGAGTTTAGAGTGAATATAAAAGCTGCAGATGTAAAAAAGCTTAGAGATAAGACTGGAGCAGGAATGCTTGACTGTAAAAACGCACTTGTAGAAACAAATGGTGATTTTCAGCTGGCAGAAAAAAAATTGAAAGAGTTAGGATTGGCAGCAGTTGCAAAGAGAAGTGGACGGGCAACAAACAATGGACGTGTATTTTCCCGTATTACCTCTTCAAAAGCTGCATTACTTGAATTAGCTTGTGAAACTGACTTTGTTGCACGTAATAAAGATTTCATTGCTCTTGGAGATACACTATTAAATACTATCTTTCAGAACGACCTAACTGAAATCAACAGTGAATTGGAAGATCTTGTTAAAGAACTAATTAGTACAATTAAAGAAAATATGACTTTAAAACGGTTTTCTGTGATGGATATAGCTGAAAATGAAGCAGCAGCTGATTACATTCATGGAGAAGGAGCCATTGGAGTTCTTGTAAAAATTAAGGCTGAAGACGCTTCTGTGCTTTCATCTGATAGAATCAAAGAGTTCTTATTCGATTGTGCTCTGCATATTGCCGCATTCAATCCTTTGTACCTGTCTGAAGAAAATGTTGATGCAGACTATCTGGCTGAACAGAAAGATATTTTTATAAATCAAGTTGCAGCTTTAGATAAACCTGCTAATATTGTTGAAAATATTGTAAAAGGAAAGCTTAACAAGCATCTTTCTGAAATCTGTTTTCTCAAACAGGGTTTTGTAAAAGATGATAAATCCAGTGTAGCTGCTGTATTAAAAGCACTTTCAAAAGAATTAGGAACAAAACTCGAAATTGTTGAGTATACATATTTCAGGGTTGGCAGTGAAGATTAATTTTTATTTGATTTTAGATTTTTCATATTTAGGAGATGTTTAATGAACTCTGTAATACAGAAATCAGAAGAGAGAATGAAAAAAAGTATTATTTCACTTGAAAACGAATTTAATTCTTTGCGAACTGGAAGAGCATCAGCATCTTTATTTGATAAAATTCGTGTTGAATGTTATGGACAACCTACTCCACTTTCTCAAATTGCAAGTATTTCGGTGCCGGAAGCACGCCTTGTTGTTATACAACCCTGGGATAAATCACTGCTGAATACTATCGAGAAGGCTTTATTAAAATCTGAATTATCTATTAATCCAAACAATGATGGAAAGCTCATCAGAATTAATATACCGCCACTTACTGAAGAGAGAAGAAAAGAACTCGTTAAGGTAGCAAAAAATACCGCTGAATCAAGTCGTGTTTCAATCAGGAATATTCGACGAGACAGCATAGAAGATTTAAAAAAACTTGAAAAACAAAAAGAGTTAAGTGAAGACCAACTAAAATTGGGACAGGATAAGATTCAAAAATTAACTGATAGGTTTGTTGCAAATATTAATTCTATTCTTAATCAAAAAGAGCATGAGATAATGGAAGTCTGATGAATGCAGGATTACAGCATATAGGAATTATTATGGACGGGAATGGCCGATGGGCTAATTCCCGTAATCTTTTAAGATCAGCTGGTCATTTAGAAGGCTTAAAAACTGCAAAAAAAATTATCCAGGCTTTCTCTGATAGAAATATTCCTTATATAACACTTTATGCTTTTTCCACAGAAAACTGGAAAAGATCGGGAACTGAAGTCTCTTATCTTATGAATTTAATCTCTAAATATATTAAGAAAGAGTATCCCTTTTATAATAAAAATAATATTAGAATTCTACATACGGGAAGTCAAGTAAATCTTCCCAATACTGTACTTAAAAATTTACAGAATGCCGTTAACTACACTTCCGGTCATACGGGTTTGACTGTCTGTCTTGCAGTAAATTACGGCGGAAGAGATGAGATTCTGAGGGCAATAAGAAATTATTCAGTTAGTGAATCATTTAATCAAAATTCTCCTCCTGAAGAGATTGAATTTTGTAAATATTTTGATAATCCCGGTATACCGGATCCAGATCTTATTATCAGAACTGCCGGAGAAAAACGATTAAGTAATTTTCTACTTTGGCAAAGTGCCTATTCAGAGTTGTTTTTTAGTGATAAACTATGGCCTGATTGGTCAGAAAATGATCTGGATAATGCTATAGAAGAATTCAGTAAAAGAAAAAGAAATTTTGGAGGAGTACAGCGGTGAATACAATTATGAAACGTGTATTTCTCACAGTTATTGGAATCCCTCTATTTTTAAGTATTATATTTTTTCTTGATCAAATTAATTTTTTAGCATTTATGATTGTTATTTTAATATTTGCTGTTCTTGGTTCTTATGAATTAAAAAAAATCATATCAAAAGCTGTATCAGTTAATTTAATCATTCCTCCATGGCTCGCGGTGTTCATTCCTTTGGCAGCATATATTGAAATGTTTTATCTACCTGAAATTCCTCTATTAATGCTGACCTCTATTTTACTAATTTCAATACTTTGTATATTTGAAATATTTAAAGGTTCAGCTGATAATTTCTCTGGTTCTGTATCACGCATTACTTCGCATATTTTCTTACTATTTTACCCATCAATTTTTATTACATATTTGATTAGAATCTCAGGGTTAGAACATGCTAGTTGGCTTCTTGTACTGCTGTTTCTGCTTGTTTTTTCAAATGATGTCTTTGCCTATGTATTCGGGATGCTTCTTGGCAATTCTTCAAGGAATATTTTTAAAGCAAGTCCTAAAAAAAGTTTAGCCGGCTTTATCGGCGGTTTACTAATGACCATAATAATTGGTTACATATATCTCTTATTAATCCCCGATATTAACCAGAGAGAAAATCTATTTCTCTATGGTATCCTTTTTTTCCTCATCTCTTTAACAGCAAATATTGGTGATTTAATTGTATCTGTTATCAAACGATCTGCTAATGTAAAAAACTCAGGGGATTTAATCCCGGGACGTGGAGGTATACTTGATACAATTGATTCTATTGTATTTAGTGCTCCATTATTTTATTTATTTATAATTTTAACTATACAGGTGTAACTCATGCAAAAAAAAATAATAATACTTGGGTGTACTGGCTCAATCGGCAGTAGTGCCCTTCAAGCAATATCATGTTTTCCTGAAAAATTCTTAATAGCTGCAATATCAGCAAATACAAATGAGAAGGAATTGCTTTCTATAAAAAAAAGATTCAATATTCCGGTTGCCGCTTTAGCAGGAAAATTTCCCGCAAGCAGCTCAGAAATTAAGTTTTCCGGTACTAAGGGTTTATTAGAGATGATAGAGACAACTAGTGCTGATATAGTTTTAAACGGAATATCCGGAGCTCATGGATTAAGACCTTCAATAGCAGCATTGGACTCTGGGAAAAATCTGGTTCTGGCAAATAAAGAGACTGTTGTAATGGCAAATTCTCTTATCTTTGATCTTGCTGAAAAAAACAACCTCTCAATTATACCAGTTGATTCAGAGCATGCAGCTATATTGCAACTGATAAGATTTAAGCCCGATAAATTTTTAAATAAGATAATTCTTACAGCATCAGGTGGCCCCTTTCGAAAAACACCAATAGAACTGTTTCATAAAATAACTCCAGAGGATGCGGTAAAACACCCTACATGGAGCATGGGAAGAAAAATATCAATAGATTCTGCTACACTGGCTAATAAAGGTTTAGAGGTAATTGAAACACATATGTTTTTTAACACTCCACCTGATAGAATTGAAGTTTTAATTCATCCGCAAAGCATTGTTCACTCAATGATTTCAACTACAGATGGAAGTATGTATGCTCAACTCAGTAGAACTGACATGAAAATACCTATTATGAACGCACTCATGTTTCCTGATATCACTGAAAAAGCTTTTAAACCATTTGATTTAGCAGGTCATACATTGTCATTTGAAAAACCCGATAAAGAAAAATTTCCAATGCTTGGTTTTGCATATCAAGCAGTGGAACTATTAGGTTCTTATACAATTGCATATAATGCGGTTAATGAAGTTGCAGTAGCCCATTTTATTTCCGGGGCTATAACATTTACCGATATAGCAACTTTAACATCCAAAGTTCTTCAACTTGATTGGACAAAGGCACCTGTATCTTTTAATGATGTCTTTGATATTGACAATGAGATAAGAATAAAAAGTAAGGAGCTGCTTAAAACCCTATGATATTGTGGACAATTTTATTAGGATTATTTGGGTTGGGCATAATCATTATTGTCCATGAATCAGGTCATCTTGTTGCAGCAAGAATATCAGGTATAGAAGTTGAAGCATTTGCTGTTGGTTGGGGAAAAAGTTTAAAATCTTTCACTTGTAGAGGTACTAAATATAGAATTAATATCTTCCCTGTTGGCGGGTATTGTAAGATGAAAGGTGAAGATGAGTTCCGAATGGCTATTGAAAATAAATGGTCTGTCTTCCCAAAAGAACCTGGTTCTCTTTTCTCTGTTTCTCCATTTAAAAGATTTATCACTTATGCGGCAGGTCCTTTTTTTAATTTTATCTTTGCGATAATTCTATTTTCTCTTGTATGGGCTATTGGCTATGAAATTCAAACTTATCCAAATAAGATAGTACTATCTTCTGAATATAGTTCTATCTTAGGTGACGGACTCAAACCTGCTGAAAAAGCCGGGTTGCTATCCGGAGATACGATTGTTTCTATTGATAATCATTTTATAGAAAATTTTTCTGATATTCAGAATGCTCTTCTTACTACTGCCGGTAAAACTATAGAAATTTCATATATGCGGGGTGATGAATTAATTACCTCATCTATAACACCTGAATTAGATACTTCTACAGGCATGGGGTTGATCGGAATATATTCCTGGATTGATCCCATTATTACTTCTGTTCCTGACTTATCACCTGAGCAGTCAGCTGGTTTTCAGGCTGGTGATCTAATCCTTTCAGTTAACAACAAACCTGTTGCACACGTATTGGATATTTATGAAGAATTACTTACTGGTTCCGGGATTGCTGAGATGCAAGTTAAGCGAGAAAACAAAATAATCACCCTCCAGTTTGTTAGGAATTTTACTGAGGATGGGCAACCTCTCATTCAATTAGGATTTACTGCAATATCTGTTACGCACAAAGCAAATGGATTTTTTGATGCCATCAAAAGAGGAGTTATAGAAGCTGGATCCACTTTTAGTTTAACGATCCAAAGTATACGGATGCTTTTTAGTGGATTAAATATGAAAGAAGCATTGGCTGGCCCAATAAAAATCACTTATCTTGTTGGAGAAGCTGCCGCAGCTGGCTTTAGACAAAGTCTGGTAACAGGTATCAGAACACTCCTACAGTTACTTGGATTTATTAGTATTGCACTCTGTTTTGCGAATTTGCTTCCAATTCCTGCACTTGATGGGGGGCAGATGATACTATCTCTAGCTGAAGGTATAACAAGAAAACAAATTTCACCTCGAAAATATTATATTATCCAAATCATAGGTTTTGCAATCCTGTTTACCATTCTAATCTTTACTGTTTTCAATGACATTAGATTTTTTCTGCATTTTTAAATTAATTGCCAATTTTGTGTATGTCTACTGCTTTATACCTTTAGCTAATGATTCAAACCTTGTGAATTTTGGAATAAAAACAAGCTTACAGGTACCGACTGGACCATTCCTCTGCTTGGCAAGAATTAAATCAGTTTCAATAGTAGTTTTAGAATTATGCTCTAAATCTTTATCTGTTTCGCGTTGTTTATGAATAAACATTACCACATCAGCATCCTGTTCAATGGAACCTGACTCCCTAAGATCTGCTAATGTAGGCTCCTTACCCTCAGACTGACGTCCCACTTGTGATAAAGCGATAATAGGTATATCAAGTTCTCTGGCTAACGATTTTAGCGATCTGGAGACCTCTGCAACCTGCTCATGTCTCGGTATATTATTTCTACTGTCAGACTCTATTAATCCAATATAATCAATAAAGATAGCCCGAATATTTTCATTCTTCCTCATCCTTCTCGCCTGAGCTCTTAACTCGAGAAGTTTAATATTTGGCGTATCCTCAATAAATAGAGGAGCTTCATACAATCGACCTGCAGCCTCAGTCAATTTACTGAAATCAGAATGTTTCAGCATACCATTTCGAATTCTACTGGAATCTATTTTTGCTTCTGCTGATAGCAATCGCTGCATCAAAGATTTCCCTGACATCTCAAGAGTAAAGAATCCAACAGGTATTTTTTTGTGAACTGTCATGTATGAAGCCATCGTTAACGCAAGAGCAGTTTTACCAACTGAGGGTCTTGCACCAATAACAATAAATTCTGAATCCTGAAATCCACTGGTAAACTGATCAAGTTCTGGAAATCCAGTAGGAACACCCGTATAATCACCGCCCGCATGAAACAGTTTTTCTATAACATTTACCGTTTCTGTTACTATTGTATCAGCTTTTTGATACTGCTTTGACATACTGGAATTATCCATAATATCAAAGATTCTTTTCTCTGCCTCTGCAATAATTTCCTGTGTATTCTCTGATTCATCATAAGCTTTTGCTGATAATTCGCTTGTTATGTTGATAAGTTTACGTCTAAAACTATTATTTCTGATTATTCTTGAATAGTAGTCTACATTAGATGTTGTGGGAACATCTGATGTTAATGAAGCTATATAAGGAGGACCACCTGCACGATCAAGATTATCACGTTGTTTTAGGTTCTCTATTAAAGTAATTAAATCTACAGCATCATCACTATTCGATAGATGCTGTATTGATTCAAAAATAAGCTGGTGTGAAGTCTTATAAAAATCTTCCGGCTTGAGTATTTCGAGAGCTTTCTCAAGAGCATCTTCCGAAAGAAGTACAGCTCCTAATACAACTCTTTCTACATCGTCACTATGTGGCGGGACTCTACCAAAATCACCAGCCGGTACCATAATCTATTCTTGATCCTCTTTTTCTTCATCGTACTCATCATCAAATTCTGATTTGATTTCAACTTGAGAAGCACGAGAAGCTGCTGCATTCTCTTTTTCCTGAATTTCGGCGAGTCGTTCATTAACTACAACAATTTTAAGATCAGCAACTTCATTTTCATAAAGTCGAACTTTAACCGAATAGTTACCTACCATTTTGATAGTATGAGAAGGAACCTCCAGTTTTCTCTTTTCAATATGAACACCTTTTTTAGCAAGAGTTTCAACAATTGTAGCACCAGTTACAGCACCAAACAATTTACCGGAGTCTCCGGCAGAAACTTTTATCTCAAGTGTAAGCTCTTCAATCTTTTCTTTTATTGAAAGTGCATCTTTTCTCTTTTCTTCTTTTCTCTTCGCAATAGCCGAAGCTTTGCTCTTTAATTCAGCAAGATTCATATTGTTGTGATAAACAGCAACTTGCTTAGGGATAAGGTAATTTCTGGCATAACCATCAGCTACATCACAAATATCGCCCTCTTCACCAAGGTTATAAACATCCTGCTTAAGTATGATTTTCATCTAAATTCTCCTTCAACTCATTCCTGTATTTTATCCAATGTTCTGAAATTCCTAATACAGGAATTACTATTAACATAATAACATTTATTACCGGTATTAAAAGCAAAAATATGGAAAAAACAACCCAACTTAAGGGATTCAAACGAATTCCTTTTTTGGCTCCTAAATACATGAGAATTGAAATACCTGCTGTCCCATATACCATGAGAAAAACCAATGCTATATTCCAAACAAGAATTCCAAATATTCCCAATCCCAATACTAGATCCAGCAAAGCAAAAAACCATGATACTATTAAAGGCCAAAGAAACAAATCCGGTACCATGAATCTATCTATAAAAGTTTCACGTATTCCTGTCTGTCTACTGTAAATCATCTCACTCAAAAGAATTCCAAAGCCAGTAAGAAAATACCAAGTTGGTAGAAAGGAACTCTTAATTATTCTCAGCGCCAATGTAAATATGAAAGAGATGGAATTACCATCTATTTCACCATATCCACTAAAATTCAACACTTCCTGAAAAATGCTGTAATAAAAACTGATGGCACTTTCTGCACTCTCACTTTTTCCTTCAAACAGGTACACAAAGTAAGCGCCTATACATCCTGGAATAATTCCGGCAAGTAAAAATCTATACAATTTTCGCATATCTATTGGCAAATAGAACACAATAATACCAATAAATAAAGCTCCGGGATAGAACAGACCTAAAGCTGCAATTAGCACATCAGTGCTTTCCAACCCAATTCTGATATATCCAATAATATCCCATAGAACAATACCCAGGGTAATTGCTGCCGAAGAAACAAAAAAAACTTTCCCAGGATATTTTTCCTGCATGAAATGAAGAGGAATCATACAAAAGAGATATAAAACACCAAGCCTGGATAATACAATCGTTGCAAGGATATATAGTACTAATTTATAGTATGTATGATTTTTCAGCTCCATTAACAATGTTATCTATTTCTTCTCAAAAGGAATATATGCAAGAACACGAGCTTTTTTTATTTCAGTAGCAAGAGTTCTTTGGTGTTTGGCACAAGTTCCGGTTATTCGTCTCGGCAGAATTTTTCCCCGATCAGTTACAAATCTGCGTAGAGTTTCGAATTCTTTATAATTTGCAGTTATTTTCTGTGTACAGAATCTGCAAACTTTTTTTCTGAACATGCCTCCGCGTCTTTGTCCGCCCGGGCCGCCGGAAGGTCTTCGTCTATCACCACCGCCTCTGTTATCACGTTCCGGTCTGTATGTACTCTGACCAGCGGCTGGTCTTGTTCCTGTACTATTTGTTTCTTCACTCATAATTATACTATTCTCCTCAATCCCTAAAAAGGAATATCATCATCAAATTGTTCCGGAGCATTAGAGGAAAATCCACTATCAGATTTGGGTTTCTGATCGTTATTCTGAGCAAATTTCCCAGCTACACTTTCATTCCGGTTTTGAGAATGCTGTCCTGATCCAGCTCCAGACCCACCGCCTAAAAGCTGTATGTTATTTGCAACAACTTCCATTCGACTCCTGGACTGTCCATCCTGTTCCCATCTACTTTGGCGCAATTCACCAGCAACAGAAACCTGTTTACCTTTTTCCAGATATCTACTTATTGCTTCGCCCTGTTTGCCCCATACTACAATATCTATGAAGCTGACTTCATCTTCCCAGTTGTCACCCGACCTCTTTTTTCGGTTAACAGCCAATGAAAACTTGCAAACAGCAATTCCGGAATTGGTATACCTTAGTTCTGCGTCTCTAGTGAGCCGGCCAACCAAAACAACCATGTTAATGTCGTTAGCCATTTATTTTCTCCAATACTAATTTTCTTTGCGAACAAACAGGAACTTGAGCACTTGATTAAACAAATGACAGTTCTTCTCTACTACTGAAATAACAGCCGGATCGGCTTCCAGTTCAAAATAGAGATATCGTCCCTTTTCTTCTTTTTTGACAGGATAAGCAAGAACACGTACTCCAAGATCTTCTTCCTTGAGTATCGCAGCATTTGCATGGGCCAATTCCTTTTTGATAAGTTCCTTGCCCTTTGCGGCTGAATCTTCGTCAGCACGAAGAATTACAGTAAATTCATACGTTCTCATATCCCCTCCTTGTGGACTAAAATGATCCGCTTACAGCGGATAAAGAGGTCAAAGCAAAATACCATAGAGGTAATTTATTGTCAACTGTTACAGCCCTGCAAACACTATTGAAAAGTACTGAAATAGCTAAATTATAGAATCAATACTCTCTGTAAAAAATCTGGTTATACTTGATTTTTAGTAAATGTGCGCTATACAATAGATCATGACAACAATCAAATTGAATTCCCTTTTAAAACAAGTAAATATTGATCCAATAATAACCGGGGAAATCCTTTCCAAAATTAATTCAGACCAGAAAAAAGATGAAGTAGCAAGTTTTAGTTTTCCTGAATCTACAGAGAGTGATATTATACATCCTAATGATGATATGAAGTTTTCAATCACTGTAAGTGAGGCAGAAGCGAATATTAGTCAACTTTTGCCGGAAATAGATCTTCATGATTTTATACTGGAAATTAAAAATAGTAAAATGGTTTTTTCATACCAGGGATTGAGAAAACTTGGCCTGTATTTACTAAATCTTACTTCATATGGAATTCTTAATGGTGGTTCTGCTACCAGCTATATTGATAAAAAGCGCAACTCTGCTTACTACCCACCACTTATTTCACTTGTTGAAAAACCTTTTAACATAATTGCAGAGTCTTGCCCAAAGACCCCAAAGGCACTTACTCCTGCGTTTATTAATCCTGACGGAACTCCGGGTTATTCATTTATTGAGTTGAAAATGCGTGCTCTTCTTATTCTTATGCTTGAAGCTGAATATGTAACAGGTAAAAAAACTTCGATTCCCATTTTCGAATTACGTAACAAAGAAACAACTGATCAGTTAGATTTTACTTATAATCATTTATCTGACTCTGAGCTGCTTCGGGAATTAATTAGAGAAACAGAATTTGATATAACACAGGTTAAAAGTGCTATTCAGCCTTTAATTGCTGCACTAACACATAAGGATGAAGGTTTTCCAAGACGAATATTCACAAAAGCATATGGAAAGAAAAATTCTCTCTTAGCTTTACCAGGCGGGCATGGTCAGAATTTTATTATTTTAAAAGAAATTTATTCGTATTTTAGAAATCATAATTATGCATACACCTATCTTGTCAATGTAGACAACCTTGGAAATATACCTGATCCGGTACACATCGCAATTACCGCACTTTCAGGCGCAGAAGGTGCTTTTGAATTTTCAGAAAAAACACCTATTGATTTAAAAGGAGGTGTTCTGGTAAAAAACGATAATGGGCAATATAATTGTTCTGATATCGGGGTTGCAATTAAAGCGGATGCTGTAGAGAAAGCTGAATCGAATGGTGCTGAAATATTATTTAATTGTGCGACAGGGCTCTTTTCCCTCACCTACCTCACTGATAACATCGAATTAATTTCGTCAAATTTACCAATTAGAATTAGTGAACAGGATAAAGATTTCGGAAAATACGCTCAGGCTGAACAAATAACATGGGAAATTATCAGTTTAATAAAAAAACCATTAATATTTGCAGTGCAAAAGAAAAAACGTTTTCTTGCTGCTAAACTTCTATCTGAAATGATACTTACCTCACAAGCTGACAATCTTTCTGAAAAACTTCTTCATGCAAACCCTAAGTATGTCTCTTTATGCCGAGAGAGCCGGAATATGCAGAAAGGTTTATATACTCTTTTAGAAACTACTTATGGATTAAAAATTAAAAATAGCAAGTGGCAACCCGTTCCTGTTGAGGATCTTATTCAATCTTTTTCTGTCGGATAAATTATCCAAAGGATTTTATTTTGAAAAAAAGTAATCATCAACTAAAAAAGACATTAACTACCTTAGATATATTTAGTATATCAGCCGGTGCTATGATGAGCTCCGGTCTGTTCATTCTACCAGGACTAATTTATGCACAAGTTGGCCCGGGAATAATTTTTGCCTATCTATTGGCTTCATTATTTATGATTCCTGCAATGCTGGCCAAAACAGAACTTGCTACAGCAATGCCAAAAGCTGGTGGAGCATATTTTTTTATTAACAAAAGCATTGGCCCCTTCATTGGAACATTCAGCGGTTTTACCAGTTGGTTTTCCCTTGCTTTGAAAAGTTCCTTTGCTTTAATAGGAATTGGTATATTTGTCACACCGTTTTTCCCTGAATTCTCAGAACTAACCATAAAACTTATTGCTATCTTTTTTACCATTGTATTTACGGGAGTAAATATAGTCGGTGTAAAAACAAGCGGAAAGTTCCAGAATGTACTCGTATTAACACTAATTTCACTACTTGTTTTTTACAATTTAACAGCGTTACCGAAAATTTCCATGAAAAACCTAACTCCTATTTTTCCAAATGGATTTTCCTCTGTTATCTATACATCCTCAGTTATCTTTATTTCTTATGGTGGGTTAACAAAAATTGCTTCAATGGCTGAAGAAATTAGAAATCCTGGTAAAACTATTCCAAGAGGCATGTTTTCTGCATTTTCTGTTGTAACAGTTCTATATTTGGTAACATTAGTCAGTACTGCAGGAATCTTAACAGTTAAAGAGTTTTCTTCATCACTCATTCCTATTTCTGATGGAGCTGCAAAATCAACTGGATTTATAGGGTATCTGTTACTATCCATAGCCGCAGTAACTGCGTTTATAACAACAGCAAATGCAGGAATAATGGCTGCTTCAAGAACACCTCTGGCTATGGCAGAAGACAATCTTCTTCCAGGGTTTTTCCAGCGGGTAAATCCAAAAACAGGCACTCCCATCCGGTCAATTCTTATAACATCATTTTTTATGATCTCTGTAATTTTTCTTTTGGATATTGAGAAACTGGTTAAAGTAGCATCAACAATGATGCTTATTCTTTT
Source organism: uncultured Spirochaetales bacterium (assembly GCA_964567895.1). GTDB lineage: Bacteria > Spirochaetota > Spirochaetia > JABMQR01 > JABMQR01 > JABMQR01. Next base: position 35,389 of record CAZMOX010000007.1, read on the forward strand.
TAGTCTCAATTGTATAGCGATTATTTTAATGAGAAGCAGCCACATATCAACTTATAGACCACTTTTTAAAATGCCGTTATATCCATACCTCCCAATTGCTGGCAGTCTTATCTATATTTTTCTTATTCTCGACATGGGATCAGAACCGCTATTTATTACAGGAGGGTTTTTCCTTTTTTCTTTAATTTGGTATTTACTTTACTCAAGAAAAAGAGCTGCAAAAGATTCCGCACTTATACATGTAGTTAAAAATATAACAAATAAAAAAATAACTTCTGATGAATTGGACAGAGAACTTAAACAAATATTAATTCAACGCGATGATATTATTGAAGATAGATTTGATAAAATCATAAGCGATGCTAAGATCATTGATCTTCCTGAAAATAGTGCTCATACAGTTAATGAAGTTTTTACTATTATATCAACATACTTTTCTCAAAGATTTAAAAAACCTGAACAGGAAATATTAAATTTACTGCTTGAAAGAGAAGCTGATTCTACAACAGTTATTACAAAAGGTCTTGCCATTCCTCACATAATCATCGAGGGTAAAAAGGATTTTGATATTCTTATTATAAGATCCAAGACGGGTATTCAATTTCCGGATACAGTAAATAATCCTGTTCATCAAATATTTGCTCTGGCCGGAACAAAAGATGAAAGGAATTTTCATCTTCAGGCATTAATGGCAATCGCACAAATAGTACAAAATGAGGGTTTTGCAAAAGATTGGTTAACAATGAAGGATTTTGCTGAATTAAAAAATCTCATTTTCCTTGCAAAGAGAACCCGTCAAAACAGCATTTAGAAATGAAAACAACAGCAAAAAAAGCTGCATTGTTAATATTAAATATTTACAAACAGCTTCTTTTGAGTCTTATATAGTTCTAAATAACGTATATTTTTATTTTTTCTTGTGTCTATTTTTTCTCAGTTTCTTTTTTCTTTTGTGTGTTGCAATTTTATGTCTTTTTCTTTTCTTACCACAAGGCACTATAGAACTCCTTACATTTTCAAATTCTGCATTATTATGCCGATTAACAGGATATAGGTCAAGTGAAATTGCCTACTTTATTGTAAAATATCATATGCCGTTCTATAATTCCTATAAAGGAAAGTAAATGAATATACTTATATTAGGGCTTGGTAATCATGGCGGTGGAGCCGGTGCTGCTGAATATTTTTGTAAAAAAGGATTTAATGTAACTGTAACAGATCTTAGACCTGAAGCGGATCTACAGAAATCACTTATAAAACTTTCTCAGCTGCCTATAACATATCGATTAAATAGTCATAACCCTGAAGATATTAAAAAAGCTGATTTGATTATAAAAAACCCGGCTGTATCGCCAGACAATAGATTATTACTGAATCACACGAATATCCAAAGTGATCTCTCCTATACACTCCCCTTGTTTAATATACCTATAATAGCAATTACCGGAACAAAAGGAAAATCAACTACCGCAGCCTCCATCGCAGCAACTCTGGAGTATTTTGGCTGGAAGACCTTCTTAATGGGAAATATCGGGATTTCCCCGTTTCAGGTATTATCTACAACAGCAAAACTGGTACAGGAAGACAAAAATAAGGCCATAATCATACTTGAATTATCTTCATGGCAGTTGAGAGATCTGAGTAGATACACACCAAAACATACTCATCCAACCTACTTCTCAATGGCGGTAATTACTTCCCTGTTTCGAGACCACTTAAATACTTACCAGAGTTATAAAGATTATATTTCCGACAAAATGATGATTTTCACATTTCTTAAGCAGGATGGAATTACCGTTATTCCTGAGAATATTAAACATGAATTAGCGATTAGAAGTATTGTTTTAAAAAATAATTCAATTTTTACCACTAAAATAATTATCGATCAATCAGGAAATCAAGTTGATACAACCTGCATACCAAAAGACCTGATCCCTGCTTCCGCAGTATGCATAAACAGAGGATACTCTCTACGTGATATTAAAACTGCATTACATACATTCACAGGTCTTTCGCACCGTCGTGAAATATTAAGAGTTATTGATGATATTACGTATATAAACGATTCCGCCTCAACAGTCCCTGAGGCAATTAGTTACTGTATTGAGAACTTGAACGGGAAAATCCATCTCATAAGTGGCGGGACTGATAAGAAATTGGAAACTGGAACATTTATGTCAGCTTATAACAAAGTTACATCCTTGCATCTGCTGGGCGGGAGCCTTACTGAAAGACTTATTCCATTGTTATCAAATACTACAATCAACTATACAGGTCCGTACAGAAATATGGAAAACGCTTTTACAGCAGCAAAAGAGTGTGCGGAAATGAATAAGGAGAACGGATGTGCATCCTATGTAATACTATCTCCCGGAGCGGCTTCATTTGATATTTTCCTTAACGAATTTGAAAGAGGTAATATTTTTAAAGAATTAGTGTTTAAACTATAAAGATCTTGCTCTTTTAATCCGTATTTTCTCAATAACTGAAAACAGAAAATATGGCAGTTGTTTTATTGGAACATCCCATGTACCGCTACGACTAATACATTTACCGCCAAATGCACTTTTAAATGAGTGTAACCCACTCAGATAATGATTTGCAGCTCCAGGCATCGGTACACCGAACAAATCATACGTTAAGCATCCTGATCTCTTTGCATTCTGTATTGCATTCCACTGTAGTAGATAAGAGGGACTAAAATCCATTCCAGACTCCCTAAGAGAACTACCTATGAGGAAGATAGAACGGTTTTTTGACTGAATTGTAATTATTCCGGCTTTTATTTCGTTATTAAGCATAGCAAGAGAAAGAGTTGCCAGAACATCAGTCTGTCTGGAAGCAGACCCTAATTTTAAAAGTTCTCTTATATAATAAGCAGAGCGTGGTTGGAAACCATCTCTTTCAGCAGTAATAGAGTAAGTTTTGTACCACTCATCAAACAAATCAGCATCTTCAGCCATATTGACTGTTTTTATAACCAGTTCACAACATTTTTTAATATTACGTTTTGCTCGTTTTCTAAAAGATTGATAAATCTCATCCAATGAGAATTTTAAATCAATAACTGATGTATGTTCCGGTTGTATTGTATAGGAGAGGTGTTTTACTTTATTAGTTGAATCAGATATATCTTTGGCAGTAATGGTATGATTCCAGGGGAGATCAAAACGTACGGCAAATACCAATTCCTTTATATAAGAAAGAATATCTCCGGCAATGGTATTGAGTACTTTACGGCTCAAAGTTTTATTCTCTTCTGTAGGAGCAAAGGGTATATAAGCAAGTGCTAATGGGCCGGAAATCTTTTTAACTAAAACCAGAATTGTTTGTTCTGAAATTAATTTATTATCTTTATCAGATTCTGGAATTAACATAAATCCATAAGAGATCCATCCATTTAAACCTTTAACCTCAGCCCAGAATTCAGACTGAAAAGGATTATCAGCTGAATTAAGATTATTTAGCTCTATCGGTTTAACCAACATCTCCATCAACAACTTTATGAGTACGTAAATCCTTATCGACTATGGTAAGTTTAGATTTTCCTGCATATACTTCATGATTTTTAACCACCAACGGCAACGAGAAAAACTTATCAATCTTTATTCTCTTTTTATCTTCCTCAGGAGGTAAAAGATCCCCTATCGCAATTTCTTGCCCGGGTTGAGCCCAGTCAGCAAAAAGAACCTCTACCTGCTCGGTTTTGACACCTTCCACTTCACTCTCAGTACTGGCAGCCAAAAGCATTCCATGGCTCTTAACACCTCTGAGTTTTGCAGGCTTAAGATTGTAAACAAGAATTATGGTCCTTCCCAGCAACTCCTCTTCAGTATAATAAGGAACAATCCCGGAGACTATTTTACGAGGTTCTTCATCCCCGGCATCAAGTGTTTCAATATAAAGTTTGTCAGCTTCGGGATGCCTCTCAATTTCAATAATCTTAGCGGCTCTAAGATCAATTAATTCATTAAACTGTTCATCAATCATAACTTCACTATCAGCAAGTTCTTTTAAACGTCTCTCATCTTGTGAACCGGCAAATTTTTCACGCAAACTGTTTACTAAATCATCTTCCAGTTTACTAAATAATATTTCTGTTTTTTGTATCTTCGAAAGGCCTGAATATTGTCCGAGCTGATCCCATGAAATATCAGAAATTCCCAGAAAAGCTAGAATCCGATCTGAAGTCTCTGGAAGATAGGGTTCAATCATTATCCCAAGATCTCTAATTAAATATGCAAGGCTTTTAATCAGTGAGCTTGCTTCAGCAGGAGCCTCATTTCTGGTTTTCCAGGGTTCTCCAGACTGAAAATACTTGTTACCAAAAGATGATAATGCAAAAATTTTCTTCAGCCCATCACGCAGTTCAGCTCTTTCCAGGTGCTGAGTTATCTCCACTTCCCTGTTTTTTACTTCCTGCAAAAAATCAGATTGGATTTCACCGTCAGGAACCTGAGAATCATAAAACCTATGAATAAAAGAGAGTGTTCGATTTACCAGATTTGCAAGATTACCAATTAATTCTCCATTTACTTTTTCCTGAAAATCTGACCATGTAAATTGTGCATCAGATTTCTCGGGTCGATTATAATAGATATAGAAGCGCCAAACATCGGCAGGAATACCAGTTTCCATAGCATCTGTTCCAAATACCCCTATGCCTTTACTTTTGGAAAATTTACCTTTCTCATAATTCAAATATTCAGTTGAGGATATATGGTGCAGTAAAGTCCAACTCTCACCTGTTGCCAGAAGTGAACCGGGAAAAATTACCGTATGAAAAGGAATATTATCCTTTCCTATAAACTGAAAAAGTTCAACTTCATCGGGATTTTTCCACCAGGATTCCCAGTCATCTGTATGATTTGCTGAAATTGAAATATATCCAATTGGTGCATCAAACCAAACGTAGAAAACCTTACCTTCATATCCCTCTTTTGGTACAGGAATTCCCCATTTTAAATCACGGGTTATACAACGCTCTTTTAGTCCGTCACGAATCCAGCTTTTTGTCATCTGAATAGCGTTCTTTGCCCAAAAACCATCAATTGAAGCATTTCCCATCCACTCCTCAAGTAAAGGGAGAATACCTGGAAGATCAAGATACAAATGTTTAGTTGATTTAAGCTCTGGTTCTTTGCTGCAAACCCCGCATCTGGGATTATGCAGTTCAGTTGGATCCAGAAGCTTTCCACAATGCTCACACTGATCTCCACGAGCGTCTTCATAACCGCAATGTGGGCAAACTCCATGTACAAATCGGTCTGCAAGGAAGCGATCACAGCTATCACAGTAAAGCTGGTCAATAACTGCACCACGGATTAATCCTGCAGCATCAACTTTATTAAAGATGTCCTGAACTATTTCGGTTTGTTTGGGAGTTGAAGTTCTGCCGAATCGATCAAAATCTATATTAAACCATGAATATATTTCTGTATGAATACTATTGTAACGATCACAAAGTTCCTTCGGGGTAATACCTTCCTGGAGTGCACGTGTTTCCGTAGCAGTACCATATTCATCGGTTCCGCAAACATAGAGAGTTTCATATCCACGAATTCTGCAAAACCTTGCAAAGACATCTGCTGATAGTACTTGAATAAGATTTCCAAGATGAGGAATGTTGTTTACATAAGGTAATGCTGATGTGATAAGTTTTCTTTTCATTTTCATATCCAACAATATATAGATATCTATCTCTATTTTCAATCCATTTATGCTATTGATTACAAGAGAATGCATTTAACACCTTGACTTAGGGAGTAATAAGGGATTAACTTAAGTTTGAATGCTATAATTGAGGAGGAGTTATGCTTGAACGTAACACCAATCCAACCCCGAAGCAGTTTACCTTACAACCCAAAATTATCATAATTATTTTAGTAGCAATAGTTGTGGTAATTCTTGGACTGAGCAGCTTCTTCGTCGTTGACCAGACTGAAAAAAGTGTAGTTTTGCGATTTGGACAATTTAATCGTATTGTCGGTGCAGGATTACAATGGAAACTGCCTTTTGGAATCGAAAGAAATTATAATGTACCGACAGAAGTTGTACAGACTATGAATTTCGGTTTTCGCACGGAACAATCAGGCATTAATACGGTATATGCCAAAAATGATTTCCCTGAAGAATCAATCATGCTTACTGGTGACTTAAACATTATTGATATTGAGTGGACAATTCAATACAGAATTAATGATCCCTACGCGTGGCTGTTTAATGTGCAGGATCGTCTAAAAACGATTCGTGATATTAGCCAGTCGGTAATCAACCAATCTGTTGGTGATCTTGCTATTCTGGCTGTTATGGGACCGGAAAGAACCAACATAGAAGTTGAAGCACAACAGAGAATGCAAGAAGTATATGACCATTATGGTTTAGGGATAAGGGTTGTTACAATAAAGCTTAAAAACATTATTCCACCTGTTGGAGATGTACAGGATGCGTTTGAAGATGTAAATAAATCTGTCCAGGATATGAATCGACTGATAAATGAAGGCAAACAGGCTTATAATAAAGAGATCCCTAAAGCACAGGGAGAAGCGCTGCAGCTAATTCAAATTGCAGAAGGTTACTCAGCTGAACGAATAAATGAAGCTATAGGTGATGTTGCAAGATTTAATGCTATGAGAGAAGCCTACAAAGTTGATCCGGATGTTACCACAACTCGTCTTTACATTGAAACAATGGAAGATATTCTCTCTTCTTCATCTGCCGGTGATGTTACAATCATTGACAAAAACCTTGAGAACTTTCTACCAATAAAAAGTATAGGAACACAGGGAGTTCAGGTTACAACAGGTGGAGGTACAAACTAATGAAAAAACTAATAACTACATTAATAATAATAGTTGTACTTGTTATCATCCTATTTATATTAGGTCCATTCTATATATTGAATGAAGGTGAACAGGCTGTAATTACCCGTTTTGGAGCTATAGTTAATACTCAGACAGAAGCTGGTTTAAAAGTTAAAGTTCCTTTTATTGATAACGTAGTAAAATATTCTAAAAAAGTTCTCTCCTGGGATGGTGATTCACAAAGAATTCCGACGAAAGAGAATCAGTTTATTTGGGTAGATACTACAGCACGATGGAAAATTATTGATCCGCTAAAATTTTATGAAGCGGTTAATACTATTGATCAGGGTTATGCACGGCTTGATGATGTTGTTGACTCAACAGTCCGAACTATAATTGCTGAGAATTTTCTCAGTGAGGCTGTCAGAAATTCAAATAAAATCAATGAAATGATTATTACAGAACAGATTAAAGCAGAAAATGTTGAGGATACAGACCAGTTAAAAAGCCTCACCCAAATTAAAACTCAATCTGACACTATTACGAAAGGAAGAGAGAAACTCTCAGAAGAGATGTTTAAATTAGCCTCCGGAATAACAATTGAAGAGTATGGTCTTGAGCTGCTTGATATCCTGATACGTCAAATAAGATACTCAGATGATCTTACTACAAGTGTGTATGAACGAATGATAAAAGAGAGAAATCAAATTGCTGAAGCATATCGTTCGTATGGTGAAGGGAAAAAAGCCGAATGGCTGGGTAAGCAGGAAAACGATAAAAAAACTATTTTATCTGAAGCATATGCAACCTCGGAACAGATTAAAGGTACAGCTGATGCGGAAGCTACAAAAACTTACGCAGACTCCTATTCAGCAGATCCTGTCTTTTTTGAATTCTGGAGAACACTGGAGTCTTATAAAAAAGTTATAGCACCATTGGACAAAATACTCTCAACAGAGATGGAGTATTTTGACTACTTATATACAAAAGAGGGTGCAGCGGCTAAATAATAGTTGTTGAACTATTCTTTTTATAATGCCGGGTAATGCAGGATTAACAAATCATGTATCCCGGCATTTTTTTATGGTATAAATCCTTACCTTTTGATACCATACAATATGGATTGTTGTAAGAACTTAAAAAATCTTGTTAATAATATTACAGATTGTCAAATCATTGGTACGCTGGATATCGATATTACCGGGATGACTCATGATTCACGTAAATGTTCTCATGGTTATATCTTTTTTGCAATTCACGGAATTCATTATAATGGTCATGCATATATAAATTCTGCTATTGATAACGGGGCTTTGGTAATCATCTATTCAGAGCCGTTAAGTCAATATCTGGATGGAGTTACGTATATACAAACCGCTTCAGTTTATGAATCCATCTCCAGAGTAAGTTCTATCTACTATAACAATCCTTCCAGGGTACTAAAAGTTATTGGTGTTACGGGTACTGATGGTAAAACCAGTACCTGTGATTACATTTATCAACTACTTATATTAGCAAATAGAAATACTTCTCTTCTAAGTTCTGTTTGGCAGGATAATGGAACCGGAAAAGTACGCAATTTGAAGCATATGACAACTCCGGATGCTATTGAAGTGCATAAATTTCTTCACGAATCTGTCAATAACGGATGTGAATTTGCTGTTGTTGAAGCAAGCTCCCATGGTCTTTCAAATGATTTAAAGAGATTGGCTGATGTTTCTTTCACCATTGGTATTTGCACAAATATTACCTCTGATCATCTGGATTTTCATAAAACCAGAAGCTCCTATATTGATGCAAAAATGAATTTATTTCGTCAGTTACGTAAAAATACCGGCATAGCCGTAATTCCGCATGATGCGGATTGGGTAAACAGCGTTAAAAAAATTATTAATAATAATTCCAAAATTTATACTTGGTGTATTCTTGAAAAAGGTAAAAATGTAGTTAATGAGGCCACTTATTCCATTTCTATAGATGAAAAAGACACATCTGGTATCTCTATAAGTTTACAATCTGACAGGAAACAACTTAAGATTAAAACTCCTTTTCCATTTCCTGTACAGATAAGTAATTTTGCACCGGCTCTTATAACCCTGGTACTATTAAGTGATAATACCTCAATACTGCATAGTAGAATTTTTGAAAAAATTAAACCGATACCAGGAAGATTCAATATCATGGAGCGTGAAAGGGCAGCGATGATTATCCTGGATTTCGCTCATACAGAAAATGCTTTTTTCACTCTTTTCACCAATGTACGTTGTATGTATCCCCATAAAAATTTTATTGCAGTATTTGGAAGTGCAGGATGTCGTGATACATTTAAAAGAGAGCACCTGGGCCGAATTGCTTCAAATTTTTGTAATACTATAGTTTTAACAGATGATGATCCTCGAGAAGAAGATTCATTGATGATAATTCATGATATCCAATCTGGAATTCCTGAGAATTTCCCAGGAACCATAGTAATCCAGCCTGATCGAAAAAAAGCAATAAAAACAGCACTTCAGATTGCTAAAGAAGAAGACTTGATTTTTTGTTTAGGAAAAGGGCTTGAAACTTCCATAGAAAAAAATGGTATTCTGTTTCCCTGGGATGAAGAACAAACCATTCTTGAACTCTGCAAGACCCAAGGAGTAACATGATGAAGGAACACATTCTCCTGGTTTTTGGAGGTGATTCTACTGAACATAAAATCTCTTGTATATCTGCCTCCACAATATACAAAGCACTTACTGACTTGGAATATACCGTGACCTGCATTGGGGTAACACTGCATAACTGCATGTACCTGCAGAAACCGATTATTTGCTATGATGAGAAAACGTCTTCAGAATTTATAGCTATTATTGAAAATGAAACTTATTCTGTTGTTCTGCATCCCGGCAAAGGAGTTTTTTGTAAAGGATCTAAACTCCCAATTGATTTTATTTTTCCCATTATCCATGGGAATTATGGTGAAGATGGACGGCTTCAGGGATTATTTGATTTTTTACCCATACCCTATATAGGTTGTAATTTTTTCAGCTCTTTCCTTGGTTTTTCAAAATATACTGCTAAAATTTATTGGGAAAGAGCTAATTTACCTATTGTCCCCTACCTTATAGTAAATGAAAATGATCTTACCAAGGATTTAGCTGACTATGAAAAAAGTAACAAATTTTCAGAATTGGTTAAAAGTATTGATAGTAAACTAACCTACCCGATCTTTATCAAACCGGAAAATGCCGGGTCGTCTTTAGGTATTTCCAGGGTTTTATGTGCTAATGATATCTACAAAGCAATTGTTTCCGCTGCTAAAGTCTCAAAAAAAATTCTCATAGAACAGGCTGTAATCGGTCGGGAAATTGAAATCAGTATTATTGGCAGAGATAAAGATTTTTTTATATCAGCACCTGGTGAAATAATTACCAATATGCAGTTTTATACATTTGAAGCAAAATACACCTCAACTAGCGAAACAACTAAAATACAAGTACCTGCAATTCTTCCTCAAGCTGTAATATCAGAGGCAAAAGAGCTCGCGAATTTAGCTTTTACCTCTCTTTTTTGTAAAGGATTTGCACGAATTGATATGTTTTATGAATCAAAAACAAATAAGCTATACTTAAATGAGATAAATACTCTTCCCGGCTTTACTGAAAGCAGTATGTTTATAAAACTCCTTGAAAACGGTGGGATAACATGGGAAATATTCATGAAAAAACTCATTAAATTTGCCAGAGAAGAGTTTATAGAGAATCAGAAATGACCTGTCATATAACCAGGAGATATTTTGGCAACACCTTGTTACTTTCATGTTGATATGGATGCTTTCTATGCATCTATTGAGCAGATTGATAATCCTCAACTTAAAGATAAACCGGTAATAGTAGGTGGAACTTCGACCAGAGGTGTCGTTTCTGCATGCTCTTATGAGGCCCGAACATATGGTGTACATTCAGCAATGCCAATTTTTCAGGCAAGAAAATTATGCCCTGAAGGTTTATTTCTTCCAGTTCGTATGTCAAGGTATCTTGAAATGAGTCGGTTCATTATGGAAATATTGCGTGATTTTTCTCCATCCATACAGCAGATTTCCATAGATGAGGGATTCCTGGATATGACTGGAACAGAGTTACTATTAGGTGATCCTCAATCTGCAGCAACTAATTTAAAACAGAAAGTTCGTGAAAAAACCGGATTAACAATTTCTATTGGTATTGGATCTTCAAAATTTATTGCAAAAATGGCATCTGCACACTGTAAACCAGACGGACTTCTACAAATTCTTTCAGGACAGGAGATACTCTTTTTAGATATGTGTGAAATCAGAGAAATCTGGGGAATAGGCAAAAAAGCTTCAGAATCTCTGGCCAATAAGGGGATCTCTACTGTTAAGCAGTTAAGAACGTTTAAAAGAGATGCTTTATGTAGGTTCTTCGGTTCTTCAGCTGGAAACTATTACTATAATGCCTGCCGTGGAATTGCCCCTGGTGTTTTTTCGGGGACACCTAAAAGCCGATCAATCAGTAATGAAACCACTTTAAAAACGGATGAAGAAGATGGAAATATCCTTAGGCAAATTTTATTTGATCTTTGTCACCAGGTTTATTTTAGAACTCTAACAGAAGGGATCATGGGAAAAACAGCATTTATTAAGATCAAATATGCAGATTTCAGTAGTGTTTCATCGCAAAAAACATTTGACCAACCTCTTCTATCGGCAGAGCAACTTTTTAGCTCAATATGGGATCTTTTTTCCTTTAGATGGAGCAAGAAACCAGTTCGGCTGGTTGGTGTTGGAATAGGTTCAATTGTAAATCGTGATACACCAATGCAATCAGAGTTGTTTGAAACAACATATGAACGTAAACATGATCTGGAGAAAGTGATCCAATCCATGCAAGCTTCTGGTATTCACTTGATTAAGGCGTCTACACTGAAATATCAAATTGATAAAAAAGCAAAAAAAAAGTAAGATAGTAATATGTCATTACATATTGTACTTTTAGAACCGGAAATACCGCAAAATACTGGAAATATTGCACGAACTTGTGCTGCATTGAATGCCTCTCTCCATTTAATCAAACCACTTGGTTTTCTATTACATGATAAGTACCTCAAACGTGCAGGTCTTGATTATTGGGATAAATTAGAAGTTTTCTTACACGATTCTATTGAAGAATTCTTTTTGAAAGTTGATGCAAAGTCTGTTTTTATGTTCACTACAAAAGCTAAGAGCCTCTATACCGAAAAAAAATACCCGGAAACGACCTACTTACTGTTTGGGAAAGAATCAAAAGGAATACCTGAGGAACTGCTGATAAAATATCATTCTAATACTGTAAGAATTCCTATGGTTAATGATGCCCGTTCGTTAAATCTTGCAAATACTGCAGCAATCGCAGCATACGAATATTGTAGACAATATCAATTCTCGGGTTTAAATCGACTTGGGGATCTTCATCACCTGTCCTGGCCTGATAATTAAGGCCATTTTTTTTAAAAGTCAAAAAGGTTGCATATACACACCAAAATAATTAGTATACAAATACTTAAAAGGTATACATTGCATACTTCGATTAGTCAGAAGTTTTGATTGTAATTCTTTACAATCAAAATTTCAAAGCCAATTTTAAAAAATTGGCCAAGGAGCTGACAGATGAGAAAAATAGGGTTTATTGGATGCGGAAATATGGGTGCTTCTATGGCAAGAGCTTTTTCTCTCTCTTCTCATGATCTTAAGCTTTTCCTCTATGATTCTGACACTGACAAAAGTACAGAGTTGGCTTCTGAGCTTAAAGCACAGGCTGTAAATTCAGTAGAATCTCTCATTAAACAGACAGAAATGACAATTCTCGCTGTTAAACCACAAATTCTTCCACTTATATACCCAATATTATCTAAGTTAAAAGAAAACCACTCCTACATATCAATTGCTGCAGGTGTATCAATAAATTCGCTGTCCAAAGGACTAAATTCAAACCAGATTATTAGATTTATGCCCAATATTGCTGCTTCAGTTTCAAAAGCAGTTACAGCTGTTGCCTACTCACCTGAAGCTGATGAACTTTTTATACAGTTAGCAAATGATTTAGCATTCGCCTGTGGAACTCCATTCCCACTAGCTGAAAATTTATTTCCAGCATTCATTGGGATATCCGGATCAGCAATTGCATTTTTCTATCAATTTCTTCACGCAGTGGCTCTCGGAGGTACTAAAGAAGGAATCCCTTATGCTCAATCCTTAGCAATCTCATCTCAAACATTTTCCGGAGCTATTGAACTTATGGTTGAATCCGGCAGCAGTCCACAAGAAATAATAACCAAAATTACGTCTGCCGCAGGAACAACAATTGAGGGAATCGCTGCTCTTGAAAGCGGAGGAATGAACGCCGCAGTTATGGATGCAGTTTCTGCATCTTCTCAGAGAGCAAGGGATCTTGAAAAAAACTAACTTCACAAAAAGGAACTTATATGATAGATCTGAAAGAACTAAAACAAAGAAAAGAAGAGATTCAAAACAATATAACAGCACGGAACATGCAGGTTGACCTCGATGAGATTCTTACTCTTCAAGAGAAACGGGCATCCCTCATACAGAAAAATGAAGATTTGAGAATGCAAAGAAATGAAAATGCAAAAAAAATGAAAGGGAAGTTGTCTCAGGATGAGAGAAGTATCCTTATCCAGGAAGGAAAACGATTAAAAGAAGCTATTGCGGAAATTGATCAAACTCTTACACTCACTGAAAAAGAGTATTACAAATCTGCATCCCAAATCCCTAATTATGCACATAAATCTGCTCCGGTTGGAAAAGAGGATAAAGATAATCTGGAATTAAAAAGAAGTGGAGAAATACCCGTTTTTAATTTTAAGGCGAAAGACCATGTTGAACTTGGATCAGCTCTTGATCTCATTGATTTTGAGACAGCGGCACAGGTTTCCGGGACAAAGTTCTATTATCTTAAAAATGATGCGGTTATTCTGGAGCTTGCTTTACAGCGCTATACAATGGATATCTTGCGAAAACATGGTTTTACTCTGACCATTACTCCTGATATTGCTAAAGAGAGTATCGTTGAAGGTATAGGATTTAATCCAAGAGGAACTGAAAGTAATATCTATTCAATTGAAGATACCGGAACTTGCCTTGTTGGTACTGCAGAAATAACTCTTGGCGGTTATTATGCAGGTAAAATTTTTGATACTGAAGAACTCCCTATAAAGCTTGCCGGTCTTTCTCATTGTTTCAGAAAAGAAGCAGGGGCCTCCGGTCAATATTCGAAAGGTCTCTACAGAGTTCATCAATTTACAAAAATTGAGATGTTTGTATATGCATTACCCGAAGATTCTGAACGTATCCATGAAGAATTGCTTGCTATTGAAGAAGAAATATTTCAGGGACTTGAGATACCTTATCGCATTGTTGACACCTGCACAGGTGATTTAGGGGCTCCTGCATATCGTAAATTTGATATTGAAGCGTGGATGCCGGGCAGAGGTGATACCGGGGACTGGGGAGAGATTAC
>CAZMOX010000008.1:0-39726 GCA_964567895.1 uncultured Spirochaetales bacterium
ATTTCACTCCAGCAAGGCAAATGTCAGCGAGCATATTAAGCATATCTTTGAAGAGTGTGAATTAGAGCAAAATTCTGTTGAGTTGACAAATATCATCGATGGGAATATTGTAAAACGATAATACTATCGATGGAGATTAAGTATGACAATAGTAACTATCTCCCCAAAATATCAAATAGTTATTCCCAAAGAAATAAGAAACAAATTTCACCTTATTCCCGGACAAAAAGTTCAAGTAATACCCTATGCTAATAGAATTGAAGTAATTCCGGAAAAGAAAATATCTGACATGCGGGGTTTTTTACGCGGTATAGATACATCAGTTGAAAGGGAGTCTGATAGATTATGAATATAGTTGATTCTTCTGAATAGCTTGAATTTCTTGCTGATGGTCCAAATGCAGACAAGTTTAGTAAACCTCTATCGAAGACAGATATCCTAATTGTACCTTCTATCAGTGTATTTGAAGTAATTAATTGATCTTAACCATACGCATACACCTATTCTAACTCAAAAAAAAGCTCCTAGCAGGAGCATTTTAATACCGAAGACGAGACTTGAACTCGTATAGCCATAACAGCCGGGGGATTTTAAGTCCCCTGTGTCTACCAATTCCACCACTTCGGCTCAGAAATAATATATAATCTGAGGGGATATAGTAACCATCTCCTCGAACTTGGTCAATAACTTTTCATGATATTCCAGTGCCTTCCCATGTTGTTTTAAGTATTATCAGCTAATTGCCTAAAATGTATAAAATCTTTAATCTAAAAACATGATTGAGCAAACCCTAACCCTAAACCCACCTACCGGATTAATTGATTCACATTTTCATTCAATGTATATTCAGGATAAGGGCATCAATATACAGCAGCACTTTAGTAACCTTTTTTCAAATGGATTTTTGGGTGGGCTGGATATTGGGGTAGAGCCGGAGGATACCGGAGCACGAAAAGCCTTACTGAACGAGTTCCCCCAAATACGGATTGCATCCGGATTATACCCAGGACTTGCTTCTGATATTGAGAAAGGAACTCCATTGCCTGAGTTTCTTGAGGTTTTAGAAAGTGATATTCGCACCTATGCTCCCTCTGCCGTTGGAGAAATTGGACTGGATTGGTACTGGGATTATGGTACAAGGAAAATTCAAAAAGATCTTGTATCGGCTCAAATAAACCTGGCAAACTCTTATAATCTTCCCATAGTAATTCACAACAGAGAAGCGGATGACGACCTTATTGCACTGCTTAAGAGCAATCAATGCAGTAACGGAGGTATAATTCATTGTTTTTCTTCAAACTGGGAAACTGCAAAGCAATTATTAGACCTCAATTATTATATCTCTTTTGCAGGAAATGTGACCTATAAAAATAATAATACCTTAAGAACCGTTATGGAAAAGATTCCTGGAACCAGGCTTCTTCTTGAAACAGACAGTCCTTATCTTTCGCCTGTACCACGCAGAGGGAAAATAAACACACCTGAGAATATGCCGTATATTTATAATACCGCAGCATCAGTTCGCAAGGAGCCAATCGAACTACTCATAAATCAGGTTAAAGAGAATTTTTTTACTATTATTCCGTAATGAGAAATTGAGGCAATTCATGGATTGTTAAAAAGATGAATCAGCGTAAAAGCCCTGCCCCAACCCGAATTCGGGGTCTTGCAATACCAAAATTCCACGGAATGAATTTAACATCAATTTCTGCTTCAGCAAAGATTTGTAGAGGATATACATTAAAAGCTGTTCCAAAAGTAAGGTGAAACAGAAAATCTTCAGCCAAAGTTGAAAATGTCTTAACCGCTGAAGCCGGGATACCCGGCATTATATAAAGACTTGTTCCCGGACCTGCATAGAAGGTCAGATCTCCATAAAACAGAGATGCCTGTATAAGACCATAGCCTGAGATGATAAACATATTTCCGGGAGTATTATGATAATTTCGGGTATTTACGGGAAGGTAATCTGCAGAAAGTTTCGCCCCAAAGATCCCCCTCCCACCAAGAATTCTGAGATCCAAACCACCATTAACCTGATAGATGGATGATTGATCAGGTTCAATTCCCACATGAAGTGATGTTGAATAATCCACTGCTGAAGTACTGAATAGTACACCTACCAATATGAATACAAATACGATGAGCTTCTTTGGTGAATGAACCATTAGATATCTCCTTACTCAACAACTACAAAATCCATCTGTCCGGTAATGACCATACCGTTTTCTGAAATATTCCTGATTTTATCAAAAACCCGCTCGAATACGACAGGAAGATTCTCCTTAATTGTACCAAAACTTTCATCATTTTTTTCAATTATCCACTCTGCCTGCTCACAAATCACGAACAAACCCAACTCTCTGGCCAGTTTTATTATATCTACTGTTTTTGAGCCTGCATAGACACCTAAAACTGATTTATCAGTAATACTCACTTTTAATGAGTCCAGAATTGCACGTAATTCTGATATAGAAACATTTTTAGCTATGGTGAATAGTGCTGACGCTTCAGCACCTGATGCTTCTACCCCCTGTGAAAATGATAAAGCATTGGATTCTCCTTTTTCATCATTTTCGATATAAATGAAAGCAGTACCCATGGATGAATAATTACCTCCAAACAGACCTGCATCGTACCATCCCTGTGTTCCGTTCCGCACAATTCTATAATAATTATCCTGCACATCAGCTTCAGATACCCAAAATACTATCTGTTCAACCGGAAACTTCCTGAGTAATGATATTACCGCATCTTCTGCACCGCCATCTTCGGCGTTATCAGTAACTACTAAATTAGATATCATAGGAGACAGTATAATCTGACTACCGTTCAGCAACGCTTTTTCAAGCTCAGGGGTAATTTTAGCAACGGTGTTTTCTCTATTATCTGTTATTGAATCATATTCCAGAATATTTAGGGAGTAGTTGTAGGATCCTGCTATAGTACGGATCTCTTTTTTTACCGCATTATTACTCAAAAACAGGTTGGAAAAAACGGGGTCTGCTACAAAATAAACCTTATCAGATGAACAGGAAAAACTTGAGAATAGAAAATATATTACAAGAATAAATAAAAGTGTATTGTTAAAATTTTTTAAGTTACGTATAAGTTTCACAAATTAAGTTTATCAATCTGATGCAAGGTGGTCAATGTCATCTTATCACATAAAACAACAGTGAAAATTAAGTTCAGACTTGACCAACAAGAGGGAATGCAGTAAGTTCAGTTTATAAATTTTACAAGGGGTACATAATGACATCCTATAAAGAATTAGGTCTCGTGAACACAATTGAAATGTTTAAAAAAGCAATAGACGGCGGTTATGCTGTCCCCGCTTACAACTTCAATAATATGGAGCAGCTTCAGGCTATAATACAAGCCTGTGTTGAAACAAAATCTCCGGTAATCCTTCAAGTATCAAAAGGTGCCAGAGATTATGCAAACATCAACCTTCTTAGAAATATGGCACGTGGTGCTGTTGAGTATGCAGAAGAGTTGGGCTATGAAATTCCCATAACACTGCATTTGGATCATGGAGATACATTTGAAACCTGTAAAGAGTGTATTGATAATGGATTCTCTTCGGTTATGATTGATGGTTCTCACCACTCTTATGATGATAATGTTGCTTTAACAAAGAAAGTTGTTGAATATGCACACAAGTTTGATGTAACGGTTGAGGGAGAACTTGGTGTTCTTGCTGGAATTGAGGATGATGTAATTGCTGAGGAATCAACCTATACCAGACCGGCAGAAGTTGAAGATTTTGTTTCAAAAACAGGCGTTGATTCTCTGGCAATTTCAATTGGAACCAGCCATGGGGCAAATAAATTCAAACCCGAACAATGTACAAAAAATGATGAGGGTGTCTTGATTCCACCTCCTCTGAAATTTGATATACTGGAAGAGATAGAGAAAAGACTTCCTGGATTCCCTATTGTTCTTCATGGGTCATCCTCCGTCCCTATGGAATATGTTAAAACAATAATTAAGTATGGTGGAGAATTAAAAGATTCAGTCGGTATTCCTGAAGAACAGTTAAGAAAAGCAGCTAAACTTGCCGTATGTAAAATTAATATTGATTCAGACGGCAGATTGGCTATGACAGCTGCTATCAGAGAGACTCTGGCAAATAAGCCAGGAGAATTTGATCCAAGAAAATATCTGGGTCCGGCAAGAGCTGAACTTAAAAAAATGTATGGAAGAAAAAATGTTGAGGTATTGGGCTCTGCTGGTAAAGCATAGTAGAGATATCTAGCTCTTTAACTGCTAAAACCTTTGACTCATTATGCTCTTCATGATATATTTTGCTATAATTTAATGGTGATTAAGACTCATACCGATAGTCTTGAGTTGAATTTCTATTATTTGTTTTGTTATGATGTTTTGTATAGTTAAAAACAGTAGGAGGAATATTGGCTGCAAAAAAACAAAGGATTAATAATCAAATCCGAATACCTGAGGTTCGGTTGATTGATGATAAGGGTGAACAACGCGGTGTTGTCCCAATACAGGAAGCACTGACCATTGCTGCTGACGCCGGGCTTGATCTGGTTGAAGTATCACCAAACGCGAATCCACCGGTTTGTAAAATTCTTGATTTCGGAAAATATAAGTACGAACAGGAAAAAAAGATGCGGGAAGCCAAGAAAAATCAGACGCAAATTAAGCTTAAAGAGATCCGCATGCAGCCTAAGATTGAGAAACATGATTTGCAATTTAAAACAAAACATGTTATTGAGTTTTTGTCTGAAGGAAATAAAGTAAAAGTTACTATCCGATTTAGAGGCCGGGAACTTGCACATACTGAATTAGGTCGAGTAGTACTGGAAAAAGTACTTGCACTTTTGGAAGAAAATGAGATAGGTTATACCCTCGATAGAAATCCGATAATGGAAGGGCGTTTTATGTCCATGATTGTCAGCCCTGCAAAAAATGTGAAAAAGCATTAATAGCTTTTTCACAGGTAGTAGAAGTACAAAAACATACTGATTACTATCTTTAATCTGTTAATTCATACTGCTTTGGGCAGTAATAAATATGTTGTTCCAGGGGAATTCTTGTTCCCTGAGAACGCAGAAGGAAAGGTACTATATGCCAAAAATGAAAACAAGAAAAGCTGCTGCGAAACGGTACAAGGTAACAAGCTCCGGTAAGGTTATGTACAAAAAGCAGGGCACAAGACACATTCTAACCAAGAAAACTACTAAACGGAAAAGAAACCTGCGACATTCAGGTGTGTTAAGTGACCCTGAAACAAAAAAAGCAAGAATTTTGCTGCCTTACAAGTTCTAAATTAAAGGAGAAACATAATGCCTCGAGCAGTAGACGGAACAAGACGAAAAGATAGAAGAAAAAAGATATTAAAGGAAGCTAAAGGTTTTTACGGAAGACGAAGTACTAACTTTCGTGCAGCAAAAGATGCAGTAACAAAAGCCGGACAATATGCTTATCGTGACAGAAAGAAGAAAAAGAGAGATTTTAGACGACTATGGATTACAAGAATCTCTGCAGCAGTACAATCTGAAGATTTAAACTATTCACAATTCATGTATGGTTTGAAAAAATTAAATATTGAAATTAATAGAAAAGCTCTTTCTAATATGGCTATTGAAGACAAAGATGCCTTCTCAGCAATAGTTGGACAGGCAAAAAAAGCTTTAGAGGTATAACATGTTAACATTAGATAAGGTTCAGCTACTTGAAGAAAGAATTAAAAAAGCTGTTACACTTATCCAGAAACTGCGTGATGAAAATGCTTCTATGCGTGAAGAATTGGAAATGCTGAAAATGCATAATGATGAGTTGAAAGATTTTGCCAAAAGCCTTGGTAATGATACAAAACTTATTGAAGAAACCATTACTAAAGCATTGAAAAATCTGAACGAAGTCGGCGAAGAGGTAACGAATGTTGATAACCCTTCATTCGTTGCCAATGCCGAATATGAGGAAGCAGATACATTTATTTCGCATGATGGTGCTACCGTTGAAGATATTGAACTTCCCGAAGATGATCCTGTTGATGATATGATCATCAATCTTGGACCAGAAGAAGATATCCCTCTCTATTAATTGACACAGCACCCGGGGGTTCCCGGCATGGATGAAAATGTTTTAAAAGTTACTGTTCTTGGAAGAAAGTTATCTGTAAAAACCGACGCTGCTCCTGAAGAGTTTGCGCAAACAATTAAAATGCTTGAAGAAAAAGCAGAAAATCTTCGGAAATCTTCCTTGGTAACTGACAACACTACTCTTAGTATTTTACTAAATCTCATTCTTGTTGACGAACTGAAAAAAATTACTGCTGAGCTTAATTCAATTAAACAAGTAGAATTAATTGAATCTGAAAAAGTCGAAAAGCTAACTTCTGATTTAATTAAGTTAATCAGTGAGCAAATTGATTGAGGAGTTATTCCTTATGTTAAATTTATGAGTTTAAAGCAAAAATGATATACCTGCAGTGTTCGAGAGAAATACAAGTCTCTTGGGTCAACCTTATTAGAAGGGACTTTATTATTTTGCTGTTGAATTGCTCCAACTTTGTTGGAACACGATGCAGTGAATAGAAGACCCACTTGGACAAATGAAGTTCAAGAGATTTAATTTCAAGCGGCACTGCGGGTTTTTTTATTTTTTAATATTACAAATAACAGGTCGAAAATATATGAAAATTGATACTATAACCAGTGAGCGTGTACAGGATCCTCTAAGAAATATTATATTTATTTCACTACCGGATGGAACTGAACGGGATATCGAAGGTTTTACGATAAATAGTAAACATCTTATTCCTGTTGAAGTACCGGAAGGTCAATCAGAATGGGATATGAAAGGTCTTTCCTGGGAAATGATTGTTTCAGCTATGCTGAAAATTTTTGCATACAATCCCGATCATGAAGATATTTCATATTATCGAAATTTTATATTTGCTGTACAACCAAATCTTGTCTCAGAGCTTACTAAAACTGGAATTATAAAAGCTAAATCAAAAAATTTTGATTTAGCAGAAGAGATTTTTCTCTCGTTAAATCATCTTGAACCCGAATCACCGGCAACACACCTTAATCTTGCACTCGTTTACGAGGAACAGGCAGCCCTCTTTGAAAAAACCGGGAGCCCTCTTGAGGAAGAGTATATTGAAAAGGCTTTCTCAGTATATATTGAAGGTATTCAACAACACCCAAATTCAGCAGATTTACATTTTTATGCTGGATACTTCTTTTTAAAAAATCGTAATTTAGCAAAAACACTTGAACATTTCGATACTTTTCTTACTATTGCACCCAATGATGAACGAAGTCAGCAGGTTAAAGAAATAATTGATAAAATAAGTATTCAGGATACCGATGATCAACTTTTCGCTGAAGCCTTTGACCTTATAAAACTCGGAAAAGAATCTACAGCAATTTCCAAAATAGATGAATTTCTTCTCAGAAATGCGACGGTATGGAATGCGTGGTTTCTTAAGGGTTGGGCATCAAGAAGAATCAGCGATTACAAAAATGGAAAACTGGCATTAGAAAAATGTCTTGTATATGAAAAAAACAATGTTGATGTTTATAATGAACTGGCTATCTGCTGTATGGAAATTGAAGAGTTTAAAGATGCTGAAACATATTTAAAGAGAGCACTATTGATTGAACCTGAGAATATTAAAATCATCTCTAATTTTGGTGTAATGAATATCAAAATGGGAAACTCTATCGAAGCACTTCGCTATTTTCATGCAGCATTAGAGTTTAACCCTGAAGATGAAGTAGCTGCCCAATATATAAAACTCATCGCTGAAGAGGCTTAATAAATGCACTCTTCGGTAACCTTTTTAACAAAAACTGCAGATCAAACTCTTGGATTAGGGGAGAAAATTGGGAACAGCTGTATTCCGGGATCGATTATCTCTCTTCGCGGTCCTTTAGGATCAGGAAAAACAGTATTTGCAAAAGGTATTGCCTTGGCTCTTAATATTGAAGATCCAATTACTAGTCCTACCTTTACCATTATTCAGGAGTATGACGGCAGCATCCCGATGATTCACATGGATCTTTACCGAATTGAAAGTATTGAAGAGTTTGAACTACTGGGGGCAGAAGAATTGCTTTTCAGCTCTAATGTTACTATTATTGAATGGAGTGAATTAATTGATAAGATACTACCTGAAAATACTATTAGAGTAGAAATATCTATACAGAAAGACTCGTCAAGATCTTTTATAATTTCAGGAGTAACTGTTTGAATATAATTGCTTTTGATACTGCATCTGAATATCTCGATATTGCACTGAGTATTGATCATAAATTTTTTGTTCAATATAAAAAGATCGGGTTGAACCACTCTGAATATCTCATCCCGAATATTAATGAATTATGTGACACTGCACATATTAAAATCCAGAATATGGATTTGATAATCTGTACAAGAGGACCAGGCTCTTTTACGGGATTAAGAGTCGGTATGTCTGCGGCAAAAGGCCTCGCCTATGGTCTTCAAAAGCCTCTTGTATCTGTTCCAACTTTGGATGTTTATGCTGATGTTACTCTGGAAAAACAGGAAGCAAGTGAAAACACCAGTGTTACAATACCGGTAATCGATGCAAGAAAAAAAAGGTTTTATTGTGCACTCTACTCAGGAAATGTGAAAATATCCGACCCACTGGATATTGCTGCCGAAGATTTGTTTGATACCTATCTTCGGAACTATCAGACGATATATTTTTCAGGCCCTGACGCAGAACTCCTGATAGCAAATTTACGTGCAACCAGACCGGAAATTAATAATTTTCATCTCTCTGTTCAACCGGTGGGATCAATTGCAGAGAAATTGCTGAACATGGGAATTCAATATTTTGCAGAATACGGATCTGATTCTGCTACGCAGGGTCCACTCTATATACGAAGCAGCACTTAATCGAAAAATTATGCGATTCCACTTTACTTTTTACTTATTTATTACGATATAATATATAGATATTTTATTACAATTTCGGAGGACTCATGAATTTGGATAAATTAGATGCTGATATTATAGTAATCGGCGGCGGAGCTGCTGGATTAACTGCTGCTCAATATGGTGCCAGGGCAAATCTCAAAACTTTACTCATTGAAGAGATGGCTCCTGGTGGACAGGCACTGGTTATTGATGATCTTGAAAATTATCCTGGATTCCCGGAAAAGCTTTCAGGTTTTGATTTTACACAACGTTTTACACAACAGGCACTAAATTTTGGTGCCGAAATACTTAATGCAACTGTTAATTCAGTTGAGAAAAAAGATGATGTTTTTATACTAAACACTTCTAAGGGTGAAAAACGCGCATATACTGTCATTTTAGCGACAGGGGCAAAACACAGGAAACTAAATATACCTGGTGAGAGTGAATTCACCGGTAAGGGCGTATCCTATTGCGCAACCTGTGACGGGCCTTTTTTTAGAGGAAAGAAAATGCTTGTTGTTGGTGGTGGAGATGCCGCCTGTGATGAAGCTATGTTTTTATCAAAACTCACTGATAAAGTTGTTTTAATACATCGAAGAGATCGTTTTAGAGCACAAAAATCACTTGTTGCAAAAGTTACACATAATAAAAATATTGAGATTCGGTTAAGTCATGAACTTCTGGAAATTTTCGGAGATGCTGAAGGAAGAAAAGTCTCCAAAATCTCACTGCTTAATAAAGCAGATGATGTAACATACAAAGAAGATTTTGATGCGGTATTTGTATTTGTTGGATCTATTCCTCAAAATTCACTGGCCGAACATGCCGAAAAAGATGAAGCTGGTTATGTTGTGACAGATCAGAATATGCAAACTAATGAGCCTGGATTCTTTGCTGTTGGAGATGTACGTGCTACCCCTTTTAGGCAACTTGTTGTAGCTGCAGGGGAAGGAGCTGTTGCCAGCCATCGGGCATCACACTATATTGATGGTTTAGGGGGACAGCAGTACATATAATCTTTTTCTATCATTAGCTTGACGCTGTTATCATTACATGGTCTAATTTAAGTATGCAAATATTTATGGTCTCAAGTGAAGCAGTTCCTTATGCAAAATCCGGTGGATTAGCTGATGTTGTCACAGCTTTAGCCCGTGAGTTAGTTATTAAAGGGCATGATGTTAAAATATTTATTCCTGAATATGGATTTATTCAGGATTCATCAATGGAAACGCTCCCCTGGAAAATACACGTTAAGTATGATGCTATTGATACCACTTTCAGAATAGCTAAAACTGTTCTACACAAAATCGAATTCCTGTTTTTACAGCATCCACTGTTTTCTGAACGTCAGGGGATCTATGGAGATCCAGGGGATCCTCCCTATTCAGATAACATGTACAGATTTACTCTGTTTAATTATGCTGCTTTTGAAATTTGCAGAAGGTTAGACTGGTATCCGGACGTTTTCCACTGCCATGACTGGCCAACAGGAATTCTTCCTGTTTTATTGAAAAACAGGAAAGATAAAATATTTAAAAAAGCTGTTAGTGTGATGACAATTCATAATCTGGGTTATCAGGGGAATTTTTCTAAACACGATGTTCATTTTACAAATCTAAAAGCTGATGATCTTATAACTGCACACAGCCGTATCTCCAGAGAGGCAAAAGAGATTAATTTTCTTGCTTCCGGCATTCAGCATGCAGATCAAATAACAACCGTTTCTAAAACATATGCATCAGAAATCCAAAGCCGTGAACAAGGCGCCGGATTAAATGACTTACTGACAAGACGAAATAAAGATTTGTCAGGAATTTTAAATGGTGTTGATTATACTGAATGGAACCCTGAAACTGATCAGTACCTACCCGTCCATTACTCCTCTACTGCTCAAAATAATAAAGATACTCTAAAGGCAGATCTGCAAAGACATATGAACCTGGAAGTAAATCCCGATATCCCAATCATTGGTATTGTCTCACGTTTAGCTGACCAAAAAGGATTTAGAGAGCTGTGCGGCGGGACTCCTACAGCACTTGAGAGGATACTGCAGGATTTTTCATTTCAGGTGATTATTGTGGGAACCGGTGATCCGGCAATTGAAAACTCATTAACTGAACTCTCTGCTAATTTTAACAATTTATCTATATCTATAACATTTAGTAATTATCTTGCTCATCTGGTAGAGGCTGGATCCGATTTTTTTCTTATGCCAAGCCGATATGAACCATGCGGACTTAATCAAATATACTCTTTACGGTATGGAACAATTCCAATTGTAAGAAAAACAGGCGGTTTAGCTGATACAGTAGAACCTTTTGCAGAGAATTTCTCTACGGGAACCGGTATTGTTTTTGAATTAATGTCAGGTGAGGCAATTTACCATGCAGTAGAACAAGCTGGCAATTTCTGGAATTCTTCACGAAATATGATTCAGGAGATCCGAAATCGTTGCATGAACATGCGGTTTGAGTGGGATTCACCAGCTTTATCCTATATTGAGATATACAATAAAGCACTAGCAAAGGAGGGGGGTTATGAACAATAGAATACTTGCAATCGTTCTTGGCGGGGGGAAAGGCACTCGTTTAATTCCACTGACAAAAGACCGTGCGAAACCCGCGGTACCCTTTGGGGGGAAGTACAGATTAATCGATATCCCTATATCAAACTGCATCAACAGTGATATTAAAAGGATTTATATCTTAACTCAGTTCAATTCAGCTTCTCTGCATAATCATATCTCTAATACATACATCTTTGATACATTCTCTCAGGGATTCGTAGAGGTTCTTGCGGCCGAACAAACTCCACAAAGTGAGGAGTGGTATCAGGGAACCGCAGATGCTGTCAGACAAAATATAAAACATTTTCATGACCAGCAGCCAAAATACTACATTATTCTGTCAGGAGATCAGTTATACCGAATGGATTATCGTGACATGCTGAAAACTCACATCGATAGTAATGCTGAATTAACAATCGCTACAAAAGCTATATCAAGAGTTCAAGCAACAGGTTTAGGAATAGTTGGAACAGATGAAACCGGCCGCATCACTTCATTTCTTGAAAAGCCGCCAATTGAAATGGATATTTCAGAATACAAAACACCCAAAAAAGTTCTTGAGGGAAACAGCAGCACAGCTCAACAAAATAATGGGAAAGAATATCTTGCATCGATGGGAATATATATTTTCAATGCCGATGCCATGGAAAAAGCACTTGATAATGATAAAACTGATTTTGGGAAAGAGATTATCCCGGAAACTTTACATGAAATGAGAGTTCAATCACATATTTTTAATGATTTTTGGGAAGATATTGGAACCATTAAATCTTTTTATGAAACAAACCTTAATCTAGCCTCCTTAACGCCGGACTTCAACTTCTATGATGAAAATATGCCGATATATACACACAGAAGGCATCTTCCAGCAACTAAAATTAATTATTGCAACATAAGTCAGTCATTAACGAGTGAAGGAAGTATTATTACAAATGCCTCTATTGTGAATTCGATTATTGGTGTCCGGACCTTTATTGAATCAGGAGTTAATCTTGATGGAGTTTACTGCATGGGTGCGAGCTATTATGAATCAGAAATAGAGAAAAAAAATAATAAAATAAAGGGGATTCCAAATATTGGAATTGGATTAGGTACCATAATTCGCAAAGCTATTATAGATCAGAATGCAAGAATTGGTGATGGCTGCCGTATTGGAATTGATTATATGGATCGAGTTGATGGTGTCTATGATTCCTATCATATATGTGACGGTATAATAGTAATACCTAAAAATGGAATAATTACCGACGGTACTGTCATTTGAGGCAATTTCCTGATGCTCTTCAAAAATCAGTTCTTCTTCGGGAGTATCTATTGTTACACGAAAAGGCATTAAAGCAGAACCGCTCCAGGAAAGAGAAAGTGAAATAATGCTATACCTAAAGTCGCAAAGCCAAGTATTTTTTTATTTTTATAATAGAATATCTGCACTTTACTAATTGGATCCGAATCAGCGAAAACATTTTCATTATCAGAAGAGTTTCCCTGTTCACCACCTGATTTTTTTTGTTTCCTTGCCAAATCAAAAGCAAAGAATACAGCAAGTGCAATTAGGTTTATTGCCGGGAGAAAATCTCCAATAACAACCGGACCTGGACTTATCGGGCTTATTAATTTTAAAATTCCTACCACAGCAGTAAGAACTATCAATACAATACTGAAGGTCTGACTTATTGTGTAAGTTTCTTTAATTCTGAGTAATATACTTACCTTTTCTCCATATTCATCCGCTAATAAAACAGCGGCTCCATACAGCATAAAAACCAGGGCCAAGACATAAAACTGTATCATTTCGTTCTCCAATTATTATTGATATAAGCTTAATCCAAAGACAGCTACAGGTCAAGTAATATCAAATAATACTAAATTTTTAACATCCTGTTTACAAAAACCAAACACCTATTACTTGAAAAAGATACACAATACCTTAGACAGAGAGGAAAACGGAAAAAGAAAAATGGAGACCGGAGACCGGAGACCGGAGGCAGGAGGCTGGAAGCTGGAAGGCAATAAAGATATAAGAGGGAGAGCTCTCCCGTCTCCCGATTCCCAATATTTTCTATTTTGATAATGAGGAGATAACTGGCAGTAAATCCTCAGATGTGAAAATACCGATCTTTTCATAAGCAATTCTGCCAGCTTTCTGATGCAGCGCCGCTCCAAAGCAGGCCGCCGAATACCCATCAAATCCCTGAGCAAGCAGACCGGTTATGACCCCTGCCAATACATCTCCGGATCCGGCTGTTCCCATCGCAGGATTCATTCCATCTATAACAGACATCTCACCCTTTGCCGAGGCAATATAGGTAACATGAGATTTATATACCAATGTACATCTGTTCTTTTTCGCAAAATTTTTAACTGCAGAAACAACCTTCTCTGGATTCTCCTTACTACTAACTCCTGATAATCTGAAAAACTCTCCCGGATGAGGCGTAAAAACACAATTATTACAGTTATTTACAAATCCCGGGTTTTTTGACACTTGTGCATATAAGGTTATACCATCAGCATCTATAACCGTAGGAAGTCCAGATTCCAATACTTCAATCAGTTGCGCTATATGCATTTTACTGGTGCTCCATCCGGGTCCGACCAAAAGTGATGTAAATTTCTCTGCCAGTTTTCTACGGGGAATAATCTCATCAAAGGCGATAGAATTCACTAATAATGATGCTGTTCGTTTAATAGCTGCCGGGTATACATCAGGGTCAGCAAAAAGGGAAACCAGTCCCGTTCTCACCCTGAGAGCTGCAGTGGAGGAAAGTATAGCAGCGCCGGTCATGCCGAAGGATCCCGCAAATACTCCTGCATGGCCTTTTGTATTTTTGTAGGCATTTTTCGGTAGTTTGGGTAATTTTGTATTCTCCAAAGAGATTATACTCCCCTCTTTTTCAGATTGTTCAAGCAGTTCAATGGGCAAACCAGGATTACGGCAAATTATAATTCCGCATTTCAATCTATTGTGGGGATAATACAGCAGAGTTTTTTGCAGACCCATTGTTACCGTAATATCCGCGTCCAAAACCAGCGAGTAAGCTCCTCCATCCTCGTACATACCTGACGGTAAATCAACAGATAGTACAAAGGGCTTACCCTCTTTCTTTCGAGCAATTTTAGCTATAGATTCAATAATTTCGCGTGCTGGTCCGCGAATATCACCGGAGAGACCTGTTCCGCTTATTCCATCAATCAGAAAATCGGATTCATCAAGAATTTTTTGCGTATTGACATCACCCCAAACAAAAAGAGGTATTCCTATGGATTCACATATTACTCTCTGTTTCTGTACAATTATATTTGATTTTTCCCGGACAAGCAGAATTGATATGTTCTTATATCCCTTTACAGAGGCTGCCCTGGCAGCAACTAATGCATCTCCCCCATTATTCCCTGGACCTGCTATAAACGTGATATTACACATTTTATTTTCGGAAAATTCAGAATCTACTATATGTTTATTCAGAATATCAAATACTGCAATTCCAGCCTGCTCCATTAACACTATGCCCGGGATATGAAATTTTTCCTGCGCAGTACGATCAAGTTGTATCATTGTATCAGTTGTAACAATCTTCACTATTATCTCCTGACAGAATTTGAAGTTTTTGGTAAGTAGACTCTAATCATCAGTTCATCAAAATATTGCTAAACAATTGAGATTATTAGAGTTATCTTATACTATAGAGAAGAAAAAAGACATATAATGCTATTTTAAAATATAATAATTTTGATTTAAGAGTTTACTTTTTCATTATGAGGAAATTAATGGCTAAAAATTCAATAGTTAAGAAAATATTCGGCACAAAACAGGAGCATGACCTTAAAAAACTGGTTCCTTTGCTTCATAAAATAAATTCATTTGAATCATGGGCAGTTTCGATAAAACCTGAAGATTTCCCTGAAAAAACAAAAAAATTAAAAACCCGGATTAATAATGGGGAGAGTCTGGACAACATATTACCTGAGGCCTTCGCTCTGGCTCGTGAAGCAGCTCGGAGAACCTTAGGAGAGAGACATTACGATGTACAGATGTTAGGCGCCCTGGTGCTTCATCAGGGAAAGATCATGGAGATGAAAACTGGTGAGGGAAAAACCTTATCCTGTGTTCCGGCTGCCTATCTAAACGCACTTACAGGAGAAAGCGTACACATTGTAACCGTTAATGAATATCTTGCAGAGCGGGATGCAGACTGGATGAGGCCAATATACACCTATCTTGGACTTGAGGTTGGTGTGATCCTGTCATCTATGGATAATGAATCAAGAAATCATGCATATACCCGTGATATTACCTACGGTACGAATAATGAGTTTGGGTTTGATTATCTTAGGGATAATATGAAGCTTGATGCAGATCATAAAATTCAGCCAAAACATACCTACTGTATTATCGATGAAATTGACTCCATCCTTATTGATGAAGCAAGAACTCCACTTATAATTTCCGGACAGGCCGGTGATGATACAAAAAAATTCTTTGATGTTAACCGGATTGTCCTTAAACTTACAGAGTGCAGTAAAAATACCGAAACCGGTGAATATCTTGAAGAACCGGATGGAGACTATCAACTGGATGAGAAATCCAGACGTATCACCTTTTCTAATCGTGGAATGGACTCTGTCGAATTACTGCTTAACAATAACGGTGTAATTAGTGGATCGATATTCAGCGATGAAAATTTTGAATACATTCATTACGCTACACAGGCAGTCAAAGCTCATACACTTTACCATAAAGATGTTGAATATGTGGTTGCAGAGGGACAGGTTCAGATTGTAGATGAATTTACCGGAAGAATATTACATGGGAGACGCTATTCTGAGGGGCTGCACCAGGCAATAGAGGCAAAAGAGGGGATAAAAATAGCAAAAAGGAACAGAACTCTTGCAACTATTACCTTTCAGAATTTTTTCAGAATGTACAGCAAAATTTCTGGTATGACTGGAACTGCAGATACCGAAGCCGCTGAATTCTCAAAAATTTATGGATTGGATGTTGTGGTTATTCCAACAAACCGTCCGGTAACAAGAAAAGATGAACATGATCTTATCTATTTTGATGAAAAATTTAAATATAAAGCGATAATCGAGGAGATTACCCGCGCAAACAAAGCTGGTCAACCAATTCTTATTGGTACTGTCACTATTGAAAGTTCTGAACTTATATCCAAACTACTTACAAAATACGGATTACGACATGAAATTCTAAATGCAAAAAATCACTCGCGGGAAGCTCTGATAATATCTGAAGCAGGAGCCAAAGGTTCAATTACTATAGCAACCAATATGGCTGGCCGTGGTACCGATATAAAGCTGGGAGGAAATCCTGATTATCGTGCACGTAAACGTTGCGGAACGAATGCAGCTCCTGAAGAGTTTGCAAAAGCGTATGCGTTGGAACTTGAAAAATGGCGTAAAGAGTATCAGGAGGTTAAAGCGCTTGGCGGACTGTACATTCTGGGAACTGAACGTCATGAATCAAGACGAATAGACAACCAGCTTCGCGGGCGTTCCGGAAGACAGGGTGACCCGGGTTTTTCCAGGTTTTATATCTCACTTGATGACAATCTGATGAGACTTTTTGCTCGTGACAACTTGAAATCATTAATGGGAAAAGTCATGAATACTGGAGATCCTATTTATCATCCTATGATATCCAAAGCAATTGAAAAAGCGCAGTCAAGGGTTGAGGAACGGAATTTTGATATCAGAAAGCATCTTCTTGATTATGATGATGTTCTCAATGAGCAAAGAAATTTCATCTATAAACAGCGGGATTCCATCTTAGGCGATTCAAAACTTTATAAGAGAGTAATCACTTCAGCCTCTGATGAAATTGAGGATTTTATAACTGAAATTACCGGCACCGGATCTATTCAGTTGAAGCAGGTTGAAAAAATAGATGAGTTGTTTTTTGAAAATTTCCGAATCACAGCCGATATAGGAAGTTCAAATGGTTTGGGAGATTCAGAATCCATACAAAAACTGTTTACTGAAGCAGTAGAAAGTAATCTTGAAGAAAAGATTGTAAAAGTTGGAAATGAGGCGTTCAACTCTTTTCTGCATTATCACTACCTTAAACAGATTGATTCCAGATGGCAGGATCATTTAGAGACCATGGAAGCCTTAAGGGAAGCTGTTTATTTACGATCATATGCACAGAAAAACCCCCTTCTTGAGTACAAAATTGAGGGCTTTGATATATTTGAGACTCTGTTGGGAGATATTAAAAAATCTATTACAAAACTTGCATTGCGGGTTCAGATTTCTGAAAAACCCACTATTCCACAAAGAAAAATCAGGATTGTACAGGATACATCTGAAAAGCACTCAAATATAACTCAATTTAGTAAACAGGGAGCTATTGCAACACAGGGAGAACCAGATTCAGTTCAAGTGAAGCGTCAAATTGATAAGGTGGGGAGAAACGATCCCTGCCCCTGCGGAAGTGGTAAAAAAT
Organism: uncultured Spirochaetales bacterium; assembly: GCA_964567895.1. GTDB lineage: Bacteria > Spirochaetota > Spirochaetia > JABMQR01 > JABMQR01 > JABMQR01. The sequence continues at coordinate 17,961 of CAZMOX010000008.1, forward strand.
ATAAACATTGCTGCGGGGCCTGATCTAAATTGTTAGATTAAAAGAATTGTTCAGGATCTATAGGAATCATATCCTTACGTATCTCAAAGTAGAGCATTGGATCATAAATATTGCCGGTAAACCCTAACTCTGCAATTTTTTCGCCCTGTTCAACAAAATCTCCTGCTTCCAACCCCATAAAACTATCAAGATGACCATAGACCGTCTCATACCCGTTATCATGAGATATCACCACATTTTTCCCCAAACCACTTTGATCAGAGCCTATTGCACTAATTTGACCGCTTTTGGCAGCCAAAACTGTTGTTCCTATGACATTCTCAATATATAAACCGGTAGTAATTTTTTTCTCTCCTGTCATCACATCTTCAATTTCATCATTAAAATGTATTGAAATTAATCCTTCTGCCGGAATTATAAAAAGAGAGTTCATAACAAGCAGAAACTCTTCTTTGCTAATCATTCTATCAGGAATAAATAATTTTTCACCCGGTTTTATTAATGATGATGTTTTACTGTTTACTTCAGCTAATGTTACGTATCCCATACCAAATGAATAAGCAATCATGGAGAGAGAGTCCCCTGTTTTAACAGTGTAAATCTGGCCGTCCCTATCAGGTATCTGCAAAACAGAACCAACAACTATTTGGTTTATATCATCAATCTCATTTACCCCGACAACTGTTTCAGGAAACAGACCAAATGCTGCAGCAATTCTGTTAACTGTATCACCGGTTTTAACCACATAATCAACAAATTTTACCGGACTGTTCTGTATATCACCTGAGTTCTCTTCTGATTCAACTTCTGGTTCAGAATCAGTTGCTGAGACTTCAGCAGTATCTGAATTATCTGCTTCGTCTGCTGTACTGGTTACATCTGAATCCGGCTGGGCGGTCGAAGCTTCTGTAGAAGGTTCTTCGGGTTCTTCAGTATCAGTGAAAGCACCTTTTGTTAATTCAACAGCTGCTTTCTGTTCATCAGAAAGTTTTTCTTCAAGAATTTTATTTACCTCTGCCTCGATAAAATCATCAGTATTTAGTACCCCGATTGTAATATCCAGTGCTGTTGACTGAGATTCAGAAACTGACAATCTATCAGGACTTCTCAGTAATACGATAATTCCAACTATCGATGCAGCAACAAACAGCAGAATAATACTTGATACAAGGCGTTTCATGAGTTTATATCGTTTTTCATCAAAGTCCTGCCCACAAGAACCCGGGCTCATATCATCATAATCACTGCGTTTATTAGAATCCATATTTGTTAAACCTGCTATCGACAATTATTATGTTAAATACTAATATATTTTTGCTATGGATACCAGTAGGAAAATACATATTTATCACCTCTTCCTTATTCTATCTCTGGTATTCTGCCTGCTGCTTATAATAAGAATAGCTGTAATAACACTTTTTCCTGATAATCCTTCAGCTGATAATACCTATTATTCTGTTCCAGATCTAGCAGATCATGTTGAAAGGGGTACCATTTTTGATAGAAATGGTATAATTCTTGCTGCAGAAGTCCCCTACTACACCTGTGCTGTAATGATTCAATCAGTTGATTCAAAAGAGAAGATTGCTGAGATACTATCCCCTATTCTATTTATGACTAAAACTGCAATCCTCGAACAGATGCAGAACAGAACAATTTATGCGGTCATTAAGCACCGATTAAGCAAGGAAGAAATAAGTTTCATACAGCAGAAACTAGATGCAGATGTACTTCCGGGAATTATTATTGAGAAACGGTACGGCAGAATATACCCGCAAAAATTTCATGCCGCACAGCTTATAGGATTTACAAATAGAGATAATGTGGGATTAGAGGGCTTGGAGTATTCATTTAATGATTTGTTATACCCGCTTCCTGAAGCGGAAACGGATATTACAGTGGGGAAAGACCTTTATCTTACAATAGATCTAAGAATCCAGTTCTTTGTTGACAGACAAATGGAGTTAATTGCTGAAAAACACAATCCTGATTCAGCTTCAGCAATAGTTATGAATGCAGATACCGGAGAAATTCTTGCATGGTCCTCTTATCCATGGTATGACTTAAATTCATACTCTGATTCAACTCCAGAGCAGAGGCTTAACAGGCCTGCAGTAGCTATGTATGAACCTGGATCAGTATTTAAAATCTATTCACTTGCCTCTATTCTCAACATTGGTGATGCTGATACCGAAAAACGTTTCATTTGTGACGGTACTTATTCATTTACTATGTCAAATGGGAATACAGCTGTTATTAACTGTGTATCTCCTCATGGAGAAGTAGGCCCCAGGGAAATATTGAAGTATTCATGCAACGGTGCAATTGCACATTTAGCGCTTCAAACGAATCCTGAAAGCTTCTATAATAGTCTCCTTGACTATGGATTTTCCAGTACTTATAACCTGCAGATACCTGGTGAAGCTTCCGGGTTACTTTCCCCCCCTGATAAATGGTCCGGTAGATCAATACCAACAATTTCTTTTGGGCAGGAAATTGGTGTAACTGCTCTTCAGATGACAACAGCTGCAACGGTATTTAGCAATAATGGAATGTTGCTGCAACCGGATATTATCGCAAAAATCGTAAATACTGATGGATCTCTATATCACCAATTTGAAAGAACTGAGATCCGTCAGGTTCTAAAAAAGGAAAATGCCCTAGATGTATTAAATATGATGACCTCAGCGACTGAACCCGGAGGAACTGCAATTTATGCCAGAGCTCCGGATGTTACGACAGCTGCAAAAACTGGAACAGCTCAAATACTTGATGCAGAGACACATACTTATTCACCCGATCATGTTCTAGCAAGTTGTATATCTCTTTTCCCGGCAGAAAATCCTGAATACATTATCTATATTGCTGTAGACTATCCAAAATCCGGACAATTCTATGGTAGTTCTGTTGCTGCACCATCAATTGGAGCTATTACAAGCGATCTTGTTTCAGCAGGCCTTGCTTCCAGCAGTAAAACTACATTTCTTATTATTCCAGGTGAAAACTCCGAGTCAATAATAAACCCTGAAATTATAAAATCTGATCAATAAGTTTTCGTATTCCAGAATAGCTTAGTTGATTATCAGATCTCTTAAGTGTGGTTTTTACTATTTGTGATGATATTTTTTTAACTTTTCCCGTAGCAGCACTTAGCGGAGACTGTACCACAAAAGGTTTTCCTGATTTTCGGGAAGAAGGAACCGCTTCATCCAGAGGAATTGTGCCGGCATAGGTTATATGATGATTGAGAAATTGATGAACACCATTTTTCAATCTCTCAGCAAGAGCTCCTGATAACTCGTCAGAGAGTGATTTATTTATTACTAAATAGGTATCAGGGATTATATCATCTCTTACTCTTTGTGTAATAGCTTTTATCATACCATATGTATCCCGAACCGTTTCAATATTCGGATCTGAGATTATATAGAGCCGATCAGCTCCGGCAATATAGGGTATGGATTCTTTCGTTATTCCTGTTGGTAAATGTACAATTACATAATCCGCTTCACCTAATTTTGTTAGTTCCCTCTGTAATTGTTCTTTCGATTTTCGGTCTGCGGCAATGGTATTCACCATAATTTCAGCCTGTATTAAAACTCTTAATCCAATCGATGTCTGAACAAGGATATCCTGCAATTGAAGATTTCCCTTAAGAAATTCCCTGAAGTTTTTTTCATTATTCGGAATGCTCCCACCGAGAAGTTCGAAGGTTGAATTATTAAAATCAAATAACACAACACGTTTTTCCTGGAGCATTAACGAGATCGCAAGATTTACCGCAACTGAGGTTACACCGCTGCCCGTATTTGCAGCTGTTACGGCAATAACAACCGTTCCAGATGCTCTTTGTCCAGAGACCAATTGACGTAGAGATTCCGCCTGATCTTTCAAGCTTGCTCCTCTCCACTAAATATTGAGTCGGAGCTTGAGTGCATAACAGGATTTTCTACACCAAATTCGCCGAAGGTTAGGTGTTCCACATCAACGGTAAATCCTTTCATTGTTCTTAAGAAAAATCCTGTAGATGCATAAATAAGATCCTGAGGAACTTTTTGACCGGTTGTAATATAAAGTATTGGGAGTTTTTTTTCTGAAATCACACTGATAGCATTACCCAGTATTTCAGTCTCATCGAATTTGGTAAGTATTAATGAAGATATCCTGAATGATAAAAATCTTTCAATCGTTTTTAACATGTCAGTAGATTTCATGGAAGCAGAGAGAGTAAGACAAAATTTTGCATTACTACCGCAGACAGAGAGTATTCTCTGCATTTCATCATAAATATCCTGGTCTTTGGGGCTTTTCCCAATAGTATCTATAAGAATTAAATCTGAATCAGCATGATCCTGAATAAACCCATCAAGAGCGAGTGGGGAATTTACTGATGTAACAGGAATTGACATAATATCGCCGAATGTCTCTATTTGGTTTCTTGCACCTATTCTGTAGTTATCGATGGTAACAATTGAAACTTTTTTATAATGGGATGAACTGTGATTAAGTCCATGAACAGCGGCGATTTTGGCAATAGTTGTTGTTTTTCCCACACCTGTCGGCCCCATCAGAACAAGAATCTGCGGCATATTATTTTGCCCTGCAGTATCGATTTTAATAGATTCAGCTATATAACCAAGTGTTTTCGACTCCAGCAGCAGCAAATCTTTTTTTGATATAAGTTCTTCATCATCCAGAAGTCTGTTGCTAATATCTTTGATATACTCCAGAGAAAAATCATTTATTTGAAGTGTTTTACGTATTTTATCAATAAGGGACTCTTTCCGCTCACGATTCTCTTCTTTTAAAACCAGCTGACTTTTCACCTTATCCAATTCAACAAGAAGTTCTTCAACGTCTGCCCGGGAAGTTTTTCCGTGAGTTCCATTTCCATCTGAATTTATATCAGAATTAGAGAGATACCCGGTTAATTCAACCTCTGTACGCCTTGAAAAACCGGGAAAACGTCTCTTTTCAATAATTTTTTTACTGTGAATCTTGACAGATTTCCCATATTGCTCGCAAATGCTTCTTACAGCGGCTTCATAAGTAGGTGCTTTTACCGTAAAAAATTCCATAGCTATTCCAATATTTAAAGAATATATCGGCTTAAGTCCTGATTCTGGACAATATCTGATAATCTCTCATCAACATACTCTCTGGTAATCGTAACTGTTTGCCCTCTTAGCTCAGATGCTGTAAAAGAAACATCATCTAAAAGCAATTCCATAATAGTATGAAGCCGGCGTGCTCCAATATTTTCAGTCCGGGAGTTTACATCAGCAGCTATTTCTCCCAGTTTCTTTATTGAATCATCTGTAAATACCAGTTCCACATCTTCAGTTCTCAGGAGCTCAATATACTGCTTTATTAAAGCATTTTCAGGTTCTGTCAAAATCCTGCAGAAATCCTTACTTGATAAGTCCTCTAATTCAACCCGTATAGGAAATCTTCCCTGAAGTTCAGGAATCAAATCAGAAGGTTTGCTAATATGAAAAGCTCCCGCTGCTATAAATAGTATATGAGATGTATCAATTATACCATACTTTGTGCTAACTTTTGAACCTTCTACAATAGGAAGAATATCGCGCTGAACACCTTCTCTGGAGATGTCCGGACCGCTTCCACCACCACGACTGCCAGATGTTACCTTATCAATTTCATCAATAAAGATTATTCCCATTTGTTCAACACGGTTTTTGGCAATATCTGATGCATTATCTGTGTCAATAAGTTTTTCCATCTCTTCATCAAGTAAAATTTGTTTTGCATGCTTAACCTTTACCCGTTTCTTCTTTTTCTTATTTCCGAAAATGCTGCCAAGACTATTCAACGCATTTTCCATATCACCAACATTACCGCCGGCAAGAAGTTCAATTCCTTTAGGCCCTTTGGTTGTTACAGAGACATCAATTTCACGATCATCAAGTTTTCCTTCTCTTAACATCCTTCGAAATTTTTCCCTTGTACTATCACCACCGGAGAGATCAACATGCTCTTTCTCTGCTATACCAAGTTCATCTACAACAATAACGTCCTGTTCTTTCTTCGAATCGGTTTTTTTAGTTTCTACGGTATTTTTCACCCCAGGTAACAGCAAATTTAATAATTGCTCTTCAGTATTTATTTCAGCAGATTCCCTGACCTTTTCAGCAAGCTCTGATTTTACCATTGATACTGCAACACTCATTAAATCACGAACCATCGATTCAACATCTCTGCCGACATATCCTACTTCTGTAAATTTTGTAGCTTCAACCTTAATAAAAGGAGCACCGCTTAGTTTGGATAGTCTACGGGCAATCTCAGTTTTCCCTACTCCTGTAGGTCCAATCATTATAATGTTTTTAGGTGCAACTTCATCCCGAATAGTCTCTGGAAGCATTTTTCTTCTGATTCTGCTCCTTAAAGCAATTGCAACAGCACGTTTTGCTTTGTGCTGACTAATTATATGTTTGTCCAATTCCGCGACTATCTCAGCCGGGGTCATGGAATCAAGATCTTTCCTAATCATCAAACTTCCTCCACAATGATATTTGTATTTGTATATATGCATATACCTGCTGCAATATTAGCAGGCATCCTGTAATTAATCTCTATCTTAACCATTATACTTCTTCTACAATGATATTTGTATTTGTATATATGCATATACCTGCTGCAATTCCCAACGATCTTCGAGCAATTTCAGGCGCTTCCAGATCTGAAGAATCGAGATATGCTTTTGCAGCCGCAAATGCATAGGTACCACCAGATCCTATTGCGATTGCTCCTTCCTCAGGCTCAATTACATCTCCGGTACCGGATATTAAATATATTTTGGTGGTATCAGCAACCAGCATCATAGCTTCAAGCTTTCGAAGTGCACGATCAGTTCTCCACTCCTTGGCCAATTCAACTGCTGCCCTGGTTAAATCACCGTTGAATTGATTTAATTTTTTTTCAAAGAGCTCAAATAAGGTAAAAGCGTCGGCTGTAGCTCCGGCAAATCCTGTTATAACCTTATCCTGATACATTCTGCGCACCTTCCGGGCATTTCCTTTCATTATGGAATTTCCCAAAGTTACCTGTCCGTCCCCTGCAATTGCAGTTTTGCCATTCTTTCTTACGGCTAGAATTGTCGTTCCCTTGAAACTCATTTCCTGTATATCTCCTGATAATTATATTTTTTCTCAATAATTTGTTAGTTAATCAATACTATATAAACATATAGTATATATACATCAAACAATTGTATTCAACCATGTGGATGACTTTTTTTGTATACATCTTTTAACCTGCCCGAACTGACATGGGAATATATTTGTGTAGTTGATACATTCTCATGTCCGAGCAGCTCCTGAACTACCCGTATTCCTGCATTATTTTCAAGTATATGCGTTGCAAATGTATGCCTAAAGGTATGCGGAGTTATATTTTTAGGAATACCAAGTTTTTTTGTATATCTTTGGAATACATAATGTACTCCCTGAGGTGTTAATCGATGTCCCCTATTATTCACAACCAAGGCACTCCGATCATCCGACTTAACATTCTGCGGCTGTTGTCTTCTACTTTTTAAAGGAATATACAGCAATAATATTTCCTGAGCAGATGGTGTTAAAAAAACAAATCTGTCTTTATCACCTTTTCCATGCACTAAAATTGTTTTCTTTGTAAGCTGAACATCCGCTATATTCATGCCAGTAAGCTCAGACAACCTGCAGCCGGTAGAGTAAAGCAGTTCAAAAATAACTTTATCCCGTATTCCGGAAAAATCATTTTCAGGAGCCTTCAGAATCCTCGCTACTTCCTCATGCGTTAGGACAGAGGGCAATCGTCTGCCGCCTCCAACACCTTTGATTCTACTGAAAGGATTAATTTCACAATATTCATATCGTATACAATAGGTAAAAAAACCCTTAATCCCTGATAAAATTCTATTAACACTATTAGTACTGTAGCCGGATCGAATAATAATTGCCACAAACCTTCTTGCTTGCTCATAGGTGATTTCAGTTAATTGCTTACTCTGTTCCTTACAAAACTGTTCATATTTTCCTAGATCCTGACAATAAGCAATTACTGTCTTTTCAGAGAGTTTTCGTATATCACGCAGGTAAAGGATATAGTTATCCAGCAATTCATTCATTGACTCATAAGCCTCTTAAAATCATAGTTTAAACCAGGTATCCTGAAACCTGTACAAAGATCCTTTCCTTGAACCGGATGCAAGAATCTTACTTCGTGCAGATACTAATTCTTCTCTTTTAATAACAGATATGTCAGGGACTATTTCAGGATTCCAACCCCAATCAGTACAAACCTCTCTCAATGAAGATAGTACAGAAGCACCCTCTTCGGCAAGTTTTTTTGTACCTTTTGATGTTCGGGATAAAAGTCCCGTTGCATGAACATACACATCCCTGCCCTGTTCAAGCGCAAATGAAGCAGTAATTAATGCTCCGGATCGTTCCGGGGCCTCAATAATGCATACAGCTCTGCATAATCCACTGATAATTCTATTTCTTTCGGGAAAATTCCACCTAAGGGGAGGTTCAAGTGGAGGATATTCACTCATAATTCCCCCATTATGATCCAGCATTCTGGAAATTGTACGCAGAGAGGAAGAAGGATAGATATTTCCGATACCACTGCCTAACACACCCCAGGTAGTTCCTGATACAGACACAACACCGGTGTGAGCTGCAGAATCAATCCCAAGAGCCAGTCCGGAAATTACCGGTATACCCGCTGCTCCTGCTTCTAATCCTATTTTGAATGAAGCTCTATCAGAAGCTGGCGAAGCATGTCTGGTCCCCACAATCCCCACTGCAGGTGTTTCCTGTGGGGGAAGAGTACCAAGATAGTAGAGCAAATAGGGCGGATCATATATTTCACGTAAAATAGCCGGGAAAAATGGATCATCCAGACATACTATATGAGCATTGTTGATTTCAACCCATTCAATTATCATTTCTGCTTCCAGGAGAACTGTTTGTGGACAATAGTTTTTCAGACGGATTCTTCTTCCCAGCATAGATTCTATCTCTCTGCAGCTTAGCTGCAACAAAGCCCGTCTATCAACGAGATGTGAGGACAAGAATATTCTTTCTTCTGCTTTTAGCCCTGGAATCCTGCTAATTGTTATTTTACCCAGTAAGTTCATTTGTTTACCTCTCTATATACCTACTGACTGAAATAAGACAGAAAAATATTCAAATATAGAAAAGTTTTATTCTCAAACGAGCGAGAGAAGTGGAGCAGCTTGATGGTCCATATCCGAAAAGATAACCTTTCCAAAAACTCTTTCATTTTTGAAATTGGCTCATATTTATATTAATCTAGCTATCTTTTGTCCCGGGATGGAACTTGTTATAGTTTTTGTGTAATTCTGCACTACTGATATGTGTATAAATTTGTGTGGTTCTAATATCTGAATGCCCCAGAAGCTCCTGCACTACACGCAGATCAGCTCCGCCATTGAGTAGATGTGTAGCAAATGAGTGCCGCAATGTATGAACTTTGGCAGAAAGACCTGCTTCATCTGCATATTTTTTCAACCTAACCCAAATACTTTGTCTGTGCAGTGCATCCCCTCTTGTCGAAAGAAAAACTGCTTCTGTCACTCTGTTTTCCCTTGAAAGCAGCGGTCTCGATTCCTGAAAGTATTTCTTAAGCTCCACAGCTGCTCTACTTCCCAACGGAATAATACGTTCTTTATCTCTCTTTCCTATAACACGCAATAGTTTTTCTTCAAGAAATAAACTATTCATCCTGAGACCTGAGGCCTCACTAACCCGCAAACCTGCAGAGTAAATAAGTTCAAATATAGCTCTGTCACGTATTCCTATAATTGTGTTACATGAAATACATGCAAGAATTCTCTCAACTTCAGTAATAGACAGCACCTTCGGGAACTTTCTGGATGTTCCGGGAAATTCAATTTTTTCTGTGGGATCATCCAGGCGTATATTCTCATTTATGAGAAATCTAAAAAAAGAACGCAGAGAGGAAAGAATTTTTGCTACAGTTCTTTTAGCAAATTTTTCTGAGTTGGCGCTGCGTTCTGACAGGTAACCAACCAGAACAACTGCATCTGCTTTCTCTGGTGATACACCTTTAAGATTAAGAAATGCAAAGAGTCTTTTAATTTCCTGTTTATAAACCAAAATTGTTGATTCAGACAAACGCTGTTCTAAAGCCAGATAATCCTGATATGTTTCCAGAAGCAGCAAGTCTGATTCTGCGGTCATCTTTATGAATCCTGTTCAGAATCCCGTTCAGAATCCCGTTTATATCTGAGTACTGCCGGATATGAGAAATCCTCAGGTAAATCATCTCCCGCACCCAATTTCCGCTGAAGATCTTCCCAACGATCTATAGTAATAACCTCATCTGATTTATGACCTGGTATTGCTGTCTGTTGAGATACAGGTTCTCTCGGTTGTTTAACTATAGAAGATATTCCTTTGGGCTGCTGAGAAGTGTTTTTCACAGATCCATTATCACTTATATCTTTAGGCCGGCTAAATCCCGTGGCAACAACTGTAACTTTAATTCTATCTCCCAGTTCAGGATTATAGGCCTGTCCAGCAATGATTAGTGCATCATCATCTGCATTTTGTGTTATTATTTCAACGACATCCTGATACTCCTTAAGAGTAAGATCATCGCTTCCTGCAAGATTTACTAAAATACCCTTGGCTCCCTCAATCTTGGCATTTTCCAATAGGGGATTATTTATTGCCGATGTAGCAGCATCTACTGCCCTGTTTTCTCCTTCACCGATACCAATACCCATCAGGGCATCTCCACGACCTTTCATAACAGTCCGTACATCTGCGAAGTCAATATTTATTTCTCCCGGTTCAGTAATCAACTCACTTATTCCCTGCACTCCCTGACGGAGTACATCATCGGCAATTTGAAAAGCCTGTTTTATGGGAGTATTATTTTCAACTATTTTTAACAGGTATTGATTTGGAATTATTATAAGCGTATCAACGCTTTTCCTCAATTTATCAATTCCATCAAAGGCCAGTTTTAGTTTCTTTTTTCCCTCAAATAAAAATGGAGATGTTACTACGGCTACTGTTAATGCATTGATTTCTTTCGCAATCTCAGCTATAATTGGGGCAGCACCTGTTCCTGTTCCGCCACCCATACCAGCTGTAATAAAAACCATGTCGGTTCCATCCAGTAGTTCCTTTATTTCCTCACGGGACTCCATTGCAGCCTGCTCACCAATTTCAGGAATACCGCCTGCCCCCAGACCATTCGTTAGTTTTGACCCAATCGGCATTCTGGTATGAGCATTAGATCTTTGTAAAGCCTGCATGTCTGTATTAAGAACAACATAATGAACTTTCTTGAGTCCTGCTGCGATCATACGGTTAACTGCATTTCCGCCGCCGCCGCCTATGCCGATAACTTTAATATCTGTGGGTGTGGATCGATCTACATCAGCTGATTCACCGATACCCTCAAAAATTTCAATATTCATGATTCCTCCAGTAAGTTTTAAAAAAGCATATCAAATAAATCCTTAACTTTTTTCATTATAGGATTTTTTTTCTCCGAAGTCTTTGCATTCTTGCTTCGGTGTGTTTTTACATGACTTAAATCACCTTTTCTTTTCGATTCATACATTACAAGCCCTATGGCTGTTGAATATTGCGGATCAAGATATCTGCTTTCTAACCCTTCAACAGGTTTTGGAAGACCCAATCTTGTCTGCAAACCAAAAACTTCAGCAGCCAGTTCAACGGTTCCCGGCAGCATAGATCCACCTCCGGTAACTACTACTCCACCACCAAATGATCCTGTTGTTTTATTTTTCGCAAGTATCCCTTTGAGAATTGAGAAAATCTCTACCATTCTTGGTTCAATAATTCTACACAACTCTCTTTTAGGCATTTTTATTGGTGGCCATCCGCCAACCTGCGGAATAATAATATCTTCATGCTGCGCAACAAGTGGTCCATAACAACACCCGTGTTCACATTTAAGCTCTTCTACCAGACTTTTTGGTTTATTGAGAATATAGGCAAGGTCATCTGAAACTTGATTTCCACCCATATTGATTCCCCCAACATAGTAGGGTGATCCCCCAATATAACCAATTATATTGGTCATACCACCGCCAATATTAATCAGAAGTGTGCCCATCTCTTTCTCTTCCTGAGAAAGAACAGCCTCAGAGTCTGCAAGCTGCTGAAGAATCATCCGCTGCACCTGAAATCCTGCTCTATTAATGCATTTCTTTATATTCTGGGAAACTAGAGTGGAACCTGTTACAATCATAACTTTTGTCTCTAGCCGATGCCCAAGCATATCGATAGGGTCTTTTATTCCCCCCCGACCATCAACACGAAATTCCTGAACAAGGGTATGAAGTATTTCATGGTCACGAGGCAAATCAAATGCCCGTGCTACTTCCATTGACTTATAAATATCTTCTTTTCTTATCTCCTGATCCCGATCACTAATACCCACAACACCTTGTGAATTCAATCCTGAAATATGCTGTCCGCCAATACTAATAACAATATGCTGAAGTTCCCTTCCTGTTTTGAGTTCAACGTCTTCGATAACTGAAGAAACAACCTTAAAAGCAGTTTCGATATTTTCCACAGCTCCAGCTCTGATTCCTTCAGAAGGTCTTTCACTGACACATTCAATACGGACTATACCATCCCGGTCTATGGAACCAACAACAGCACAAACTTTTGAGCTACCAATATCAAGACCTAATATATGATTTCCAACAGGCATATTTGACATCCCTTTCTACAACCGACATATTGCTGCATCATTATGTACAGCTATCCGAACAAATTCTTTCTCCCATGACCCAGCCAATTCTACAACTGATTTAATACTGTCATAAAATGGCTGAAGTTCCAAGTCTTGTGACAATTGGAACTCAATTTCTGATTCTGAGATTCTTAAAAATGCTGAAGCATTATTATGACTACTATTATTATCGTATTTTACCTTAGTTATCAAGTTAAATAGATCTATATCCATCGTTTGAAGGCTTAACAGCAAATTTGCTGTCTCTAGCATATCGTCCGGAACTTTATCCCGGAAACCGGGTAGAACTTTTTTTGAATTAACTTCTATAACAGGCACAACCATTCGGAAATAGTTTATATATTTCTCAGAGGCAGCATAAAGCACTCCTTCAGCATCAACAGGATGATAATCACCTGCATCCTGTGAATTGGTACTAAAAGTTTTTACCATACAAACAGGAATTCTTGGGAATAGGATAATGCTTAGCTTTCCTGATAGAGATCGAATAATTTCTGCATTCAGTATCTCATCCAAACCGATAAATGCAGCCTCCAATGATCCTGGATCAGCATCCGCAAAAGAGATTCCCTGAAGTTTATCTGCTAAGGTATATATCTCATCAGAGATAGGCACACTTGATTCTTCAAAACTAATTATTACTTCATCTATAACAATATTTGGTTTTATCACAAACTCAAAAACGATATACACAATTCCTGCCAGGATAATCAACCCAAGCACTATATTCATCATCAACCGAAGTGGTTTCCGTTTTATATCCTTAAATTTATGTTTTCTACCAAACAGAAAAATATTACTCATACAACACCTCCTGATACGATGTGTTATGTGAAATAATCGTATTATTCTTATTCACATTATGTATTTCAGCACGATAAATTACTTTACAAAGCAAACCGCTCATACCCAGGGTGACTAGTAAACTGCTCCCACCCTGAGAGAAAAAAGGGAGAGGAATTCCTGTGGGAGGAACTATTCCTGTTACCACTCCAATATTCAGCAAAGCCTGCCAGATAATAATACTGGTTATTCCAAATCCTAAAAAATAGAGATAGGGATCAGATTCACGCAATCTGATGGATCCCTTATATCCAGCATATGCCAGTAGGCCAAAAAGTATAATAATAAACGATCCACCAAGAAATCCGTTTTCTTCCACAAAAGATGCAAATATAAAATCTGATTGAACTTCCGGTAATCGGCCAAGTTTATATATTCCATTTCCTAACCCAGTACCAGTTAAACCACCAGACTTTATTGCTGCAAGAGACGCATTTACCTGATAATTAAGTCCTGTAGGATCGATATCTTTAAAAATAAATCCAACTACACGTTTCAATCTATATGTTTCGGTAAGAAGTATCAGTAACCCGGGGATTCCAACAATTGAAAGCATGTAGAAAAGGTAGGAAAATCTGGTACCTGCCGCTATGAATAGGAAAAAACAAATAGCCGTAAATATTAATGCTGTAGAATAATCACGCTGCAGAAGAATAAGGCCTGAAAAAATTAGCACAACTGCTGCGGGGTAGATGTTTGCTGAAAAAAACTTCAATTTGTTATGGTGTTTATCAAAATAGTTGGCCAGAAAAAATATTGCACAAATTTTAACCAATTCTGATGGCTGAAAACCTATTGGTCCAAGTTGAATCCATCGTCTTGCGCCTAAGCGTGTCTCTCCAAAGCTAGTAAAGAGAGTTAAAAACATAAGAATCAAACCCCCAAGAACAAGAACCGGTGTAATAAACCGTAAAAAAATTTTAGGAAGAAAAAAAGCAATACAACCAGCTGCAACTCCGCCTAAGGCATACACCAACTGTTTTGTAAAGAAATAATCAGGTGCCAGTCCTAATCGCATAGCTTTATCATATGAAGCAGAAAACAATGCCGACAAACCAAAGCCTACAAGCAAAATTAGTACAAGGATTAACAAATAAAAGAGTGATATTGATCTATTTTTACTTGTCTCCTGTTCTTTAATCATTTCCTTAGAATATTCTCCTTATATTTTGACTGGATCCATGTTTACATGACTTTAAAGTATGCAAAGCAAAGTTCTATTTTTCACAAGGCAATTAAACAGATAAACGCTGAAAAACCGGCACTTATCAGCCCGGCAATCCAAAAACCGTATACTATTGATTTTTCACCATCTCCGCTTTGTTCAAAATGATGATGAAGCGGCGCCATACGAAAAATCCTTTTGCCAAAAATTTTAAATGAAAACACCTGAAGTATTACAGATATTGTCTCCGCTAAAAATACTGCACCTGCAACGAGCACCAACAGTTCCATGTGCAAAACGATTGCAGCTACGGCAATTGCCCCACCAAGACCCTGACTTCCAACATCACCCATAAATACTTTCGCAGGCTTTAGATTAAAACGTAAAAATCCCAGAATCGCTCCAACAAGAATCATCAAATAGAGCGCAGTCTCCATCCTTTGCGTATATGCAGCTGAACCGGGAGTATATATTCCTGAAGCAACTACACCAGATATCAGCAGTAGGATAATAATCACCAGACCACCGGCAAGTCCATCTAAACCATCTGCAAGATTAACTGAGTTAGCAAAAAACATAATGAACAAAATACCCAGAGGATAGTACCAAAAACCTAAATCAATAAATGATGTACTGTTCCATGGAACAAATAGCAAGGTGATTTCATGGCCGGAATAAATTCGGATGTAGATAAGTACCGCACATGCGGATAAGAACTGAAGCACCAATTTCCCTTTAGCCGACAAACCCTCAGATCGTTTTTTCCTCAGTTTTAAGTAATCGTCAAGGAAGCCCACACCGCCTAAAAGAATCATTGCAAGGGTAACCGCAATAATCTGCGGCTGCAAAAAATCAATTAAAAGCAAAGTCACACAGCCTAGGGAAAAAAAGAGAAAAAGGCCTCCCATGGTGGGAGTCCCTTGCTTGGAGAAGTGTCCCGAAGGACCTTCCGGCCGTATTTCCTGTCCATAATTATTCTTTTGGAAATGTTTTATAAAGGGAGAACCTAAAAGCAATGCAAAAACCAGTGCAGCAGCAGCACCCCCCATAGCGCGTAAAAGAGGCATTTTTGCCATGTTTACCATGAATAAGTAATACATTCGGCAGTTACCTCCTTCATTAAGAAACCATATTCAGTGGTACCAGCAGCCGTTCAATCTCCATAGATCGTGATCCCTTTAATAAAAGCAAATCACCATTATGGGTATAGTTCGTTACTTCAGATTCCAACTCTTCATAGCAGTCTGTATAGATCAATTTATTAGTAAAATTTTCATTTTTTAACAGATTATAAGCTGATTCCATCTCCTTACCGAATAAAAATGCAGCTGAAGGAGCTAAACTTTTTACTTTTCTTCCAATTGCTTCATGCGCACTCCCGGAAATCCTTCCCAACTCCTTCATTGCACCAAGAACTACCGTTTTCCGTCCTTCCCAATGCAATGTTTTTACATAATCAATTATTCTTGATGCAGAATCCAAATTTGAGTTATAACTATCTTCAATAATAGTAATTTTTCCATTTATCACCCGGCTCCTTCCAGAAAGAGGTTCGAGCGATTCAAGACCATCTGCAATATGCTTTGATTCTGCACCTAAATCTCTGGCAACAGTAATTGCTGCTAAAGCATCGAGCAGATTGTGGACACCGACATGTTTGAGGACAAATGTTCGATCTTCATATTGAATTCTCCATCCCTGAAGTCCCAGGTGTTCTGCTCCCATGAAACCTTTGGTACCTTTTCTTCCGAATTCACGAAACTCCAAACCTCGAAGATTTCGCAGGTAGCTTTTCCAGATGTTCTTTTCATGTATATATCCATGTGTAACTCCTGAATGGAATATTTTACTCTTTTCTCTGGCAATGGCTTCCATACTTCCCAATGTGCCAATATGTGCATTGCCAATGTTCGTCATAACACTATATTCCGGCTCATAGACACCTAGCATCGTATCCATTTCACCAACTTGATTTATTCCCATTTCAAAAACGCCAAATTCGTGCTCATCAGAGATCTGGAAAACAGATAACGGCAGTCCAATGTCAGAATTAAAATTCCCGGGATTTTTAACCGTCCGGCCAAGTTCTGATAAAATTGAGCTCAACATCTCTTTAGTTGTTGTTTTTCCACAACTGCCGGTTACTGCAATTTTCGTAAGTGATTTATTTCTATTTACCCAGGCAGTGCCGAGAGTTTGCAGTGCTTTCAGTGTATCCGGTACACCTATTACCGATAGAGTTGGATGGACTCGTTCTAATTCGGTATAGTCATCTTTGTAATCTTTATCCACAATAAGTGCAGCAGCTCCTGAGGCAGCTGCATTTCTGAGATAATTATGTCCATCAGTTTTCTGGCCATGCAGAGCAATAAAAAGTGTTCCATTCCGGACTTTTCTTGAATCAATTTCTACGCTGGAAATAGAGGAACCCAATTGGGGACAGTTAAGGCTTTTCCCGCCGGTAATAGAGATGATTTCAGCAATTGTAAATAATCTTTTGCTAGAATCTATCATTTATACATCTCTTATTCTTCAGAATGCCTGACCAATGCCAGATCCTCTTCTTCAGCTTTTTTCATACTGAGAACATTCTCAGCAATTCGCGATATTCTGTCCGGGTTTGCCAATTCGGCAATTCCCACTGACAGAATCCTGTTAAACTCATTAACTGCAAGCATTTCATATCTCATATTCTGCAAATCCCGTATCATCTCCCTATTCCGGGAAGCCTGATTGACAGGAAACAGGGTAAGCGCCGGCAGTAGAACTGCCATCACAATCCCGACAAACCGCTTTTTATAGGTAGCACCTGTTTGCTGCATCATGAATCAATCTATAATTTTTCGACGCACCGGAGTTTTGCACTCCTGGATGCCGGATTAATCTTTATCTCCCCATCTGTTGCACGGAATGGTTTCTTATGCAGCAATTTGACTGTTGGCACTCCATCACAAACGCATCTAGGTGCTTCTGGTGGACAAACACAGCCTTTTGCTAATCTCTTAAAAGCTTGTTTTACTCTACGATCCTCAAGAGAGTGAAAACTGATTACCGCTATTCTTCCACCCGGCTGCAGCAAATCTATCGCTCTATCTAAAGTTTGTTCTATACGATCAAGCTCACCGTTCACTTCAATGCGCAAGGCCTGAAAGGTTCTTGTAGCAGGATGAATTCTTCCATACCGGTAATCTCTGGGAACTGCACCCTTTATAATGTCTGCCAGATCAGCAGAAGTTTTCACAGCTTTTGTACCTCTTCTCTTGCAAATAGCTACAGATATTCGTCGGGAATATCTCTCCTCACCATATTGGTAAATAACATCAGCAAGCTGATCTTTCCCATAGGTGTTAACTACAAATTCAGCAGTTATTCCCTCTTCATTATTAAGTCTCATATCCAGCGGTTCATCTTTATTAAAACTGAACCCTCTCCCTGAAGCTTCATAATGAAAAATAGATATTCCTAAATCAAAAAGAATACAGGTTGGAGACCCAACAGATTCATACATTTCCGGTTTTGAAAAAAAATCATCAAACCAGGTATTAAGAATTGTTACCCGATTACCAAAAGAAGCCAAACGCTCTTTTGCCCGTTTAATTATTTCATTATCGCGATCAAGACCAACTAATTGTATATTGGGGAAATGCCGTAGGAAAAGTTCACTGTGACCGCCTTCACCAAGTGTACAGTCAATCAGGAGACTACTATCCGACTCTGCTGCCGGTCCTAATAACTCCATAACTTCCTGAGGCATTACTGAATAGTGAAGCACTTTATTTTCCATACTATTGTCCATACCTTGCTTCAAGCTTTCTTCCAAGTGATTCTGACGCTTCGGCAAACTCCTGTTCACTGCGCTCCAGAAATATTGAATATTCATCGGTATTCCACAATTCCAGATAGGTATCAATCCCGAGGATCACTGCTTCCTGTTTGGGTTGAAGATCTACAGAATCCCTAAGCCCCGGCGGGATATTGATTCTTCCGGCTTTATCTATTTCACACTCCTGTGCCGGAGCAATAATTCGTCTTTGAAGAATTCTGGTTTGAGAATTAAACATGGCACCCGGGCCACTGGTAATTTGTTCCTTGACCTTTGTCCACATCTCAGGGAGCATCATCCATAAGTTTTTTTCAATACTTCGTGTTACAATAAGAGTATTGCCTGCAATTGAACTACGCAGGCGTGAAGGTATGAGAATCCGGCCTTTCTCATCAATTGTATTTTTATATTCACCGGTAAGCATCATTCCCACCTTTGGGCAGTATTTCTCAGTAGTTTGGGATTTTTTCCCACTTTTTACTACTTTTTACTACTTTTTACCACTTAGTAACATAGTAACTGATCATATGTTAAAGTCAAGTTTTGAGAAATTGAATTATGGGATTATTAGTCGAATACAATTTTATACACTTAACAGATGTAGGGGTTTTCCCGGAAAAGGCAATTCCCTACATACGGAAAAGTGATTTTACACTGCAATCCTCAGGATTTTGCAAAAATCCTGTAATCTATATCTGGAAACAAGTTTGTTTTTTTCTCGGTTCTTGTAAGCCACTCGGTATTAACTGAATTTCTGCACATATTTTCATACACAAGATTAAAATTGTGAAGATGTTCTTTTAACCGATGCTGGGCATATTCTACAGACGTTCCATTACTTACCACAAATGGCCAGTCAGAAGCCATTGCAAGAAGTACTTCCCGAGCTGCATGTTTCAGGAATCGTCCTTTTAGTGAGATTTGATCTGGAAACCTTTCAACCAGCTCCGTCATTCTGTCAATTGATCTATGCAGGTGCCGATACATCCAATCATTGGATCCATCTACCCAAACAGAAGCATACCCTTTATTTCCCCAACTCGATAAAGCCGGCTGTACTTGCTGATTATCAGGATATTGATTCAGATATCTTTCGGGAGTTGTCAGCTCTACCTGATCCTCTTTAGCCATCAATCTAAGAACCTGTTCAAACCAGGAAATACCCTCAAACCACCAATGCCCAAAAAGCTCAGCATCAAAAGGGATTGAGAAAAATGGCGGCCGGTCAAGTGAACTCTCAAGACTCTGAGTTTTTCTTTTGATCATATAGATAAAATTACCTGCATGTTCAAGAACACGCTTGTTGGCAAGTTCTGGATCATACACTGTTTTAATATTAGATTTTGAAGTTATGGCCCAATACTTAAAACCCGTAAACGAGCGAATATCCGGTTTATGAAGATATGGCCGCAAATAGTCTGTATCAAGATCAAATCCAATATCCCGGTAAAACTCTCTATAAACCCGATCTACCGGATATCCATCATCTTCAGACCATACAGCCTGTGATAATCCATAATCACGAGCAAAAGCTGATATGCCATTACCACAGTTTACCGGAGCATATACTCCCCTATCCACCTTCTTATCAGCAAGTGTAAGTGCATGTGCTGCGGTATAAAAATAATCAATATCATAAGAAGCAAGAATTTTTTCAAGCCCTGGGTAAAAACCACATTCGGGCAGCCAAAAACCTTTCGGTTTTTTTCTAAAATGGGATATATGAGACATTATTGCAAGTTCAATCTGTGCTTTTACTGCCTGAGGGTATTCCTGAAATAGTGGGAGAAAAGCATGCGTGGCTGCAGTTGTAATCAAAACCAGGTGCCCGCTGTCTTCAAGGCTTCTAAAACCGGTTAAAATATTTTGTCGGTATAATTCATTAAAATCTTCTAAATTGTTTTTGTGCATGGAACAGTACATTTTTGCAAGACGATTAAAATCCGGCTGATCCATCGTACGTACAATCTCTTTTGTACCTAAATCCAGTAGTCTTTCTGCGTATTCGACATAACGGGATTGTAATAATTTATCTGCAAGCATACCGCAGAGAGTCGGTGAAAGAGAAACAGTAACCCGAAACGGGACTCCTTCAGATCGTAACTTATTAAACATGCGAAGCATTGGTAAATATGTTTCAGATATAGCCTCGAAAAGCCAGTCTTTTTCTAAAAATCTTGGATGTTTTGGATTCCGTACAAATGGTAAGTGAGCATGTAACGTTAACCCGACAAGTCCTTTTCCCATATTAAACCTCATTGGAAGAGTTTCTTGAATCTTCCATTTCTGCAAGTATTTTCTGAATCAGGATATTATCCGTAATCTGCCCGGAACCATCCGTAACTCCTGAAAGAAACAATTTGAAAGCATCCGGATCTTTCCTCAACTCCTCACCTTTGTTAAGCCAGTAGCCTCCAGGGCTTTCAATCATATGGGATCTGCATAACACTTCTTCATCATCGTCATTAGCTAAACAGATGAGATCAACCTGATACCAGCGGCCGGGTGTCGGTAGATTTATATACCAACTTGAATCCTCAGCTTTAACAGGAATCTCAAAACTACTTAAAGAATCCTTAATATTTGATGTTTTACTGTGCATTTCATAAACTCTGAGAAAAAATTGCGGTTCAGGTTTTTTAGCTAGTAATGTTTTCAGTTCAAACTGATTTATATCCCAATAGGCATATGCCCAATAGGGATCTCTCAGCATTAGCTGGATATATGTTTTCGGGTAATGTTCAGGAATTATATACTCAGTTTCTTTATAATTCTCATTTAAATCTTCTCGATATATATCATACTTTTTCCCTTTCAGGCGCATAATATCATTATTAAGCTTTCGATCAGCTATTTTTTCTTCCCAAATCTCTTCAAGAATATCTACCAACTCATTACGATTGTACCTGTCAACTGCTTTAACACCCTCTCTGGCTGTCAATTGCTGCAATTCTTCTATGGAAAGTGACTTATACATATCTACGGTCATTTTTACCCCATCTTTCTATAAACCATACTACCAAAATAACAATAATGATTCTGATCCCATATGAACTGATTAATCGTAGATAAAAGCTTGATTTTAGTCAACATGATCATCTACATGAATATTCGTGAAATACTACCGGTTACTAATA
>CAZMOX010000008.1:39736-46078 GCA_964567895.1 uncultured Spirochaetales bacterium
TAGGTCGATCTTCTCAACTGTTTATATTTACGGCGGCATAACCCTATATTTTTTAAATATGAAAGTTTTTGTATTTGACTTATTGATCAGGAAGTGAAGGAATTTGTATACTCCATTTATGATTACTAACATTGTTTTACATGGACATTTTTATCAACCTCCCCGGGAATATCCGGAGACAGGAATAATTCCCTATCAAAATTCAGCTGAACCATTTTCTGACTGGAATGAAAAAATATATTATGAATGCTATCGAGCTAATGCATTCTCCAGATATCTCACCTATGACGGCCGAATCCAGGATATAGTAAACAACTACAGCAGAATTTCATATAATTTTGGACCTACGTTAATGCGGTGGCTAAAAAGTAACGCAGAAGAAACGTATGAAAAAATAGTTGAGGCTGATAAAATTAGTGCAAAGAAATTAAATGGACATGGTAATGCAATCGCACAACCCTACAATCATACAATATTACCCCTGGATTCTCCACAGGATGCTGAAACACAGTTGGAATGGGGTCTACAGGATTTTAATTCTCACTTTAACCGTTCAGCAGAGGGACTCTGGCTTCCTGAGGCTGCAATAAATCAACAGACTATTGATATACTCATTAAACAAGGAATATCTTTTGTAATTCTTTCACCCTGGCAGGCAGATAAATTAATATTTGATGATGGAGAAGTTATCTACTGCTCAAAAGAGCACCCTGGCCTCCTTCTTAATCAGCCCTTCCGTCTTGAAGGAAAATCCTCCGGATCAGTTTCAGCTTTCTTTTACAACCCGGTTCTTGCTTCCGGCATCAGTTTCGGTCATTTCCTGAAAAATGCTGATACCCTTTATGCTGCCATTAAAGAGTTCTCATTTCAGGATGGTATCTATAACCCTCTTATTCATACGGCAACTGATGGAGAGATTTACGGCCATCATGAACCTTATGGGGATATGTGCCTTACTGCTCTTATTAAAAAAATTGATAACGATCCCACCCTTCGTCTTACAAACTACGGTGACATTCTGGAAAAGAACCCTCCCAAAGCAACAGCCTTACTAAAGACTGGTGAGGATTCCAAAGGTTCTTCCTGGAGCTGTTCACATGGAGTTTCGCGGTGGTATAAGGATTGCGGTTGTTCAACCGGTGGTAAAGAAAACTGGAATCAAAAATGGCGCTTTCATTTGCGTAGTGCTTTTAATGATCTAAATATATCCTTAATTGATATTTTTAAAAAAGAAATATCCATGCTGACATCACTTGATTCTGATAATATTCTTCTTGAATATGGAAAGGTGATTTGCGGAAAAGAGAGTCCCCAGGACTTTGTACAGAAACTTGTTAAAGAAAACAGCTCCTCTTATATAAAAAGTAAACTATTAACTCTTTTGGAAGGACAAAAATTCAGACATTTTATGTTCACTTCTTGTGGATGGTTTTTTTCTGATATCTCAGGAATAGAATCCAGACAAAATATTAAATATGCTCTTCATGCAATTAAATTATATACAGAATTTACTGATATTGATTTAAGAAAACAGCTTGAAGGTTTCCTTGAAAAAGCCAAGAGTAATATTCCAGTAATGAAAAACGGAAAAGTTCAGTTATTGGCTGTATTGCCAAAATTTTCGGGAATCCATGAAAGTGCTGCCTATTTTGCCATGAGTTATTTTCTTTTTGCTGATAATCATTTACACAATTCTGATTACGGATATTTCCATCTTCTTGATTTGGTCAAAAAAGATGTGAAAAAGAGTTTCGGGAATACTAATGCAATTATGAGAAGTTTTTCAGTAATAATTGAGAACACAACAATTCTAAAGAGATATAGCTGTGATGTCGTATTATTTGACAATATGAATGAAGAAATTGTAATACAGATAATTGCAAACTCAGAATCAAAGGAACCGTTTACTATTCCTTTGCATCAATTGCCTCAAAGAATGCTCAATAGTATTACGAAATGGGCTAATGAAAGCTTTGAAATGAATACTGAATTTGATCTGCAAAAAATCAGCAATATTTTGAGAATTTTTACCACTTCAAAAAACACACTTAACTACTCAAAAAATCATTTTACTCAGGATAAAAAGCCTGATTCCACTCTCTTGGGTTACTGTATACTATTTATCAGACATGAATTTTCATTAGTGGATTATTATCAGAAATCTCAATTTGCATATCAAAGCAACCTGTTATTAGCAATACTATCTATAATTAGTGAGTTTGGTTCTGATCAGGATATAAAAACAATTAAATTCTTAATACAGGAATTTCTAAAAAGACAAATAGGTATTCTGATTCAATCACAAAATGATAACTGTGCATTAAAATTAACGGAACTACTTAAAATCCTCTCTAAATGTGGCGTTAGTGTTGATATAACAAGACTCCAGGAAATAACTTTCAACATAATACGAGATGATAAATTAAATATAATACAAGCCGGTAAGGGTCTGATATTATTAACTCAACAGTTGGGAATTTCTCTGGACAGGTGAAATTGCCCTATTTTAATTTTTCCTGAAGCAAATCCCGGGCATGAGCAACAGCAGAATCTATTGAGGAATTACCAGAAAGCATCCGGGCAATTTCTACCACCCTATCGGCTGCCCCAAGCCTTCGCACTTCGGTAATAGTTCGTAAGTTTTCTTCACGTTTATACACAGAGAAATGTGTATCTGCTTTCGCAGCTATTGAAGCAAGATGGGTTATACAAAGGATCTGTCTCTTTTTAGCAAGTTTGCTGAGATGATCACCTACAGCTGAAGCAATCATCCCACCTATTCCAGCATCAATTTCATCAAAAATCAGTGTTTCGATAGTATCATTTTCAGAAAGAACTGTTTTAACGGCAAGCATGATTCTTGATAATTCACCGCCCGAGGCAACCCCTTTCAACTCTTTTGCGGGCTCACCAATATTAGAAGAAATTTTAAAAAGAACGGAATCAATCCCATAGGAATGGGATTGTGTAATAGATTCATCTATTACATCAGATACAACCTCTACAGTAAATTCTGCTTGCGGCATACCTAATTGAGTAAGATGTTTCTTAATTCCCGGACCCAGCCTCTCTGCAGTTTGTTTTCTTTTCTGAGTTAATACGACTGCCATTTTTGTCAACTCTATTTCCAGTTTTGCGATAAGTTTTTCAAGTTCATCTCTATCCGCATACTCTGTATCCATAGAAGAAAGCTTTTCAACTGCTTTATTTTTATATTCCAGAATCTCCGGAATTGTATTACCATATTTTCTAATCAGATTTTTAATTAACTGCATTCGTTCCTGGATTGTATCTATGCGGTCCGGGGAAAATTCGATTGAATCACGATATTGGCGCAGAAAGTCGTAAGCATCTTCCAGCTCATAAAGAGAGTTTTCAATCTGTTTTTCTACCTGGTCAAGTTGCTTGTCAATTGAAGATGCATCTGATAGTGATTTCTGGACTGATTTAACGAGATTTATAACACCAGGATTGGAATCACCATAGAGAATTCTGCTACATTCAGATATATATTCATTTAATTGCTCAGATTGGGATAATCTATGCAATTCTTCATTGAGTTCAATATCTTCATTGGGACGTAATACTGCGAGCTCAATCTCACGAACTGCATATTCCAGCATATCTCTTTCCCTAATTGTTTCCCGCTCTGAGGAGTGAAAAGAAGCAAGCTCCTGCTTCAATTTTCTTAATTTATCGTATGTCACACCATATTCCACTACCGAATTACTTAAATTTCCATAAGAATCAACCAATTTTCGCTGTGATTCTTCATACAAAATTGACTGGTGCTCATGCTGTCCATGCATATCAAAAAGGTATTGAGAAATATACTGTAAATCTTTAAGTGTCATTTGATCAGACTGTATAAAAATTGAGCCTCGTCCATTACTGCGTACTATCCGCTTAATAATAATTGTATTATCATCGCTCTCGATCCCATGAGCATCTAGCCAGCTCCTCAATTTTGGGTCATCAGGAATACGTACTACAGCTGTTACGATGGTTTCCTTACTTCCGGTTCTCACTACAGAACTGTCTCCTCTAACACCTAAGATCAGACTGATAGCACCGATAAGTATCGATTTTCCAGCACCGGTTTCACCACTGAGTATATTCAATCCTTTTGCAAATTTTAGCGTCAAATCATCAATTAATGCAAAATTTTTAATATGCAAAGTTTCAAGCATCAGAATCTCCGGACCAATTTAATTTTGCACGTACAACTTCATAAAAATTCCGTTTATTTGATAAAACAAGCAGTGCACGCCCTCTTGATCTCTCGACCATTACTATATCACCCTCTTTAAGCGGAAGCATTTCCTGTCCATCTATAGATAGATTCAAATCTGTTCTTTGGTGCTCTAATACTTCTATGTGGATAATATCTTCTCCGGAGACTACAATTGGCCTATTTGAGAGAGTAAATGGACAAATAGGTGTAACGATCAATGCATCCATCTCTGAATCCAAAATTGGTCCGCCTGCTGCTAGACTATATGCTGTAGAGCCGGTTGGAGTTGCAACCAGAATTCCATCTGCTCTAAAAGTTCCTAATCGTGTCTCATTAAGATTAAGTTTTAATTTAACAATGTTTGAAACACCATTGGCTTTCACGACAAGATCATTCAGCCCCCGGCTCATAAATATATTTTCACCATCTCTGGTTACTGCAACACGAATCATTAATCGATGAGATAATCCAGTCTTTCCAGCCCTATATTGATCAAAGGCTTCTTTCCACTCATCAATTGAGACTTCAGTAATAAAGCCAAATGTGCCAAGATTAACTGCCAGAATTGGTATCCCTCTATCCTGAAGAATACGTGAACAAAATAGTACTGTTCCATCCCCCCCCAGACTAAAAACCAGATCAATATTATCAATAACTGGAGGATCCACTCTTCCTGAAAGACGAAAGATCTGAACATCTATATGTAATTCCGACAAATATGCCGAGATTTCTGAAACAAGTGTTTCTGATTGAGGTTTATTGAGATTAACCACTATTAGAACTCTCTGTATTGAACGTTTCATAGCACCTCTTTATGTGCTGAAATTATGGTAAGGTAGATAATACCTTAACCAGTGTTTTCAGTTGATCCTTTGACAACAAAGGATATAAGGGGAAAAACAGTGTCCTTAATCTGAATGGAATACTGTTTGGATAAAGATTCTGATCAACCTCAATCCTATTTACAGCACAGTGCTCAAATGGATTGATTGTTTCTATTTTATACCTTCTGGTAAATTTATTAACCTCTCTAATCCTTGAATCCAGCAAAACAGGTAACACATACCCATTCTCTATAATTAAATCAGAACTTTCAATCACTATTTTATGTTTAGTTTTACTAACAGAACTTCTAAACAAAGCCAAATACTCACGTCTTCTCTCTAATAATCCAGGCATTGCCTTAAATTGTACAATCCCAAGCGCAGCATTCATGTCAGGCATCAGTTCCAATTTACCAGTTATACTCATCAGTTCCTGAAGCGGTTTTATATATTTCTTTTCATTCAGGATTAAAGCCGCTCCCCCTCCGGTAGTAATTACAGAGTCCTCTTCAAAGGCTGATATTATTATAGACGAAATTTCACCAGGTTTATATTCATTTTTTCTTGTACCGAATCCCTGTGTTATATCCTCAATTATGGGTACGGGAATTTGTGAAAGCATTTTATAATCTGGAAGATTGCCAAAAGGATCATACATAATTACGGCAGAAGGATTTTCCGGAAGAAGCTCTTTTACTGCTTCAAATGAAATACATCCTGTAAATTGGTCAACATCAGCAAATAAAATGATACATTGTAATTTTTCAAGTATATCAATATACCAGGCTGGTGAAAGTGGAGAGATAACAACTTTTGATTCTTTTCCTAGATGCAGAAGTTCACATGCAGTCTCAAAGGCTTTTACATAAGATCTCATTAGGACACAACTTTCTGCTCCAAAATATTCTTTGATTATATGAGAAAATTCACTATACTTTTCCCCTGGGCCAACAGCCTCATCGACCATAGTATTGAGTACAGAATCCATATCCTTTCGCTTTAAAGTTGGTTTAAAGAGTTTTATCATGAAATAAACACCTGTTTAAATATATCCTTTAATTTTATTTCTTATTAAGAATAATTGAGAAGTATTTACTTTGCAATAGGCAATTTAAAAATGTATACGTCGATTTTGTATTTTACCTGAAATAAATCAAGTTTTTACTGTTGTATTTTTGATAGGAAATAATAATTTGCATGATGAACTTTATAATTAACCTGTTAGCGGGAAAAAGCCTGGCCAGATAATTCGAAGAATTTTCTGCCTACGACACGGGAAAAGCT
>CAZMOX010000009.1:0-9998 GCA_964567895.1 uncultured Spirochaetales bacterium
TCCGATTTTTTTGAATACAATTCGTGACCATATATAGAACATAAGAAGTTCAACTGCAAAAAGACCAAGTAGATACAACCCGGTTATTTTAGTTCGACCCGAAGCTGAAGCAATATTATGCAGCCAAAACGAGTTGCTTCCAAAAAGTGCATGTATGAATAATACCGCAGTACTAAACAGCAGTACCGTAAACAGGACAGCAGGCCAAATATATTTATGTGCTGCGGTAATTAAGAAAAGAATTGCTATTAATAAAAGAAAAAACGGGAAAGCCCATGCTGCATTGAGGAATACACGTGTTAAAAAATCTGAAACAGATAGGAGGATTGAGAGAAAGAATCCTCCTTCAACGCTTTCAGCTACAATAATGAGAGAAGCCAATGTGAGAACTGCACCAAGAAAACAAATTGCTGCACAAATATATAATGGTCGTTTAGACTTCACACATATCCTCCTAGAGTAACACTAATCCAATAATCCCCAATGGGATAAGGTAAATACTGAAAAGATAGAGTTTCATCCCCTTTATAACTATAAGCAGTAATTTCAGGCTTATGAATCCGGCAAGGCATGCTGCAATCATTCCTGCTGCTACTAAAGAAAAACTCATACTCTCACCCAGATCACCCACATTAGCCAGTTCAAGTACAAGAGCTCCGAGTACCGCAGGAATAGAGAATAGAAAGGAGAGTTCTCCTGCTTTTTCACGATCAATTCCACCCCACAATGCAGCGGTAATGGTAATACCTGATCTTGAAATTCCCGGAAGTGTTCCAAAACCCTGAGCAATTCCAATCAGAATACCTTGAGAAACACCTGGATCAACTGAAGTTTTTTTTGGTTTAAGAAAACTGGCAAAAATAAGCAGTATCCCGGTTATAATAAATGAGATATATACAACCCACTGATATTGCGATAATCCAAAAGATTTAAACGTAAGCCCTATACCCCCGGTAAATAGTGTTCCAATAATAATTATTCCAAAAACTTTAGCTTCAGAAATATCACCATCTCTGCCTTTTCGAAAAAGCAATCGGATAATAGCTGCTGCCATCCGGGCTATACGTACTCTAAAAGCTAAAATTATAACAAAGAGAGTTGCTACATGGAGTAAAATATCGAAGAGAACCGGAATTTCTCCAAGATCCATCAATTTTTGCAAAACTACAAGATGCCCATAACTTGAAACCGGCAAAAACTCTGTAATGCCCTGTACAACTCCAAGAATTATTGACTGCCAAATACTCATAGGGAAAGCATACCGGTATTAACAATGAAGAGCAATAGCATCTTACTTCCTGTTGAAAAACAGCAAGTAGTATTCTTGATTTTTTTTATTATCCAACCATATTTCAACTGACAAACACTCTCTAATCATATATACTATCTCAGTAAGATGAGTAATTTTCAAAATCAGTTATTAACAGCAGGTTACGAAAATGGCTTTATTTATTGAATGGATCGGACACTCTACCTTTAAAATCATGGGAAGCAAAACTATATATATAGACCCATGGAAAATTCCTAACACTTTAAACGATGGTGATATAATATTAATAAGTCATGATCATCATGATCACTTCTCCCCTCATGACATTAAAAAAATTGCGAAAAAACCCTGGAATGTATACGGTCCGGCGAGTGTTATCAAAGAATTAGGAACTGGTATAGTTTTGAACCCCGGAGATTCAACAATTGAGGGAAATATTAATATTAAGGCAACTCCCTCCTATACAATCAATAAATTATTTCATCCAAAAGAAAAAAACTGGGTTGGCTTTTATATAGTTATTGATGATATTAAAATATATTATGCCGGCGACTCAGATTTCATACCGGAAATGCGGGATCTGGAACCTGTGGATATTGCACTGCTTCCTGTTGGCGGAAAGTTCACCATGAATGCTGATGAAGCGGCAGTTGCAGCAAATAAGATATTCCCAGCAACTGCCATACCCTATCATTGGGGCGATATTATCGGGACAAAAGAAGATGCAGAATTATTTGCCGAAAATTGTGAGTGCAAGACAATTATTCTTGATCCAGGTGAGCTTATAGAGATATCAGAAAAATATTTGGAAAAAAAAAGCAGGAAAAAGGGAAAAATAAAACATATATTTCAAATTTGGAAATAGAATTTCCAAAATAGCTCTGATCCGCTGCCGAATCAAAGGAATTTTGCTTACAATTTGAGATTATTTACTAAATAAGCTATACTATATAAAGTAAATTTAGCCAATTTATTAATGGGATTAAATCCTTGGAAACAACAGCAGAAACTTTATGGAAATATAAAACTCTTACACTTAAAGAGATGGATTCGGTCAAACTTATGGATCGTATAGACATCAAGTATATTATCTCTTCAAAGCAGCTTGATAGTATACTGGAAGCCGTTTCTTCCTCATATTTTGTAATGGAAGAGCTGAATACCCGACAATTTCTTTATAAGAATATATATTTTGACACTCCTGACAAACATTTGTTTTTATCGCATCACAACGGCAAATCTCTGAGATACAAGCTCCGTATTAGGGAATATTGTGAATTCCATCGGGTTTTTCTGGAGGTAAAGAAAAAATTTAAGGGAAGAACCATGAAATCCAGACTTCTGTTAACAGATAACGGTTCACTGGAACAGTTTGGGGATCTGTCAAATTTGCCGGAAGATTTTTTAAATTTCCTGGGTAAAAAAATTCCCTATCCAATACAGCAGCTTACTAAATCTTTAAAGAGTGACTTCAAACGAATTACTCTCATACATAAAGATATGCAGGAGAGAATAACTATTGATACGAATCTGAATTTCATGGATCAGGGCAATAGACAGAATTCACAATCATTACCCACTGTTGCTGTCGTTGAAATTAAAAGAAACGGACATTCAGGATCTCACCCTTTTCAGCTCGAACTAAAACGTCTTGGGATCAGACCTGGCAGTATGAGCAAATACTGCATTGGATCAATATCATTATTTCCAGATTTGAAATATAATAATTTCAAGAAAACAAATCTTGCTATAGAGAGGATCGCACATGCTGGCATATAACCCACTGGTAGATTTCACAATTCGCTTCCTGGCAAACTTACTTGTCCTGTTCATTATAGCCAGAGTTATCTATTTTCCGGGAAACAAACGAAAAGAGTTCGTGTTCACATTCATCATAGTTGGTTCCACCGTATTCATATTGAGTTTTATGCTCTCCAGCATCAACATGGAGCTGGGATTGGCATTGGGTCTTTTTGCCATTTTCGGAATCATGCGGTACAGGACAACTCCCATTATGGTCAAAGAGATGACCTATCTGTTCCTTTCGATAACCATCTCAGTGATAAATTCACTTGCCAGTGCGGGATATACCAATATCCATCTGATCATAGCAAACTCAGCGATGATCCTGCTCGTAATCCTGATGGAACTTATCTGGATGAGAAAGACCTTGAGCACAATCGTCATAAAATATGAAAAAATAGCACTTATCATACCGGAAAACCATGTAAAACTCAAAGCAGATATCGAGGAGCGCCTCGGGATCGAGATTGTTGAGTTTAAGATTGGAAAGATTGACTTCCTGCGTGACACAGCCTCTGTTTCAATCACCTATAATGCAAATAAGTATTCATACTTGCTTGCGGAACATGAAATTGATTGAAAATAGCATAACTCAATGAAACTACTAATTTGTAACGGGACACTAATTCCTGTAAATGCCGTTAAACCGCTCTACTCAGAGATGGATATCGCTATTGATGGGGGGAAAATAGTACATATTGGGAATATTCCTGATACCTTTATCCCCGACAGGGTAATCGATGCCGCCGGTAAAATAATACTTCCCGGTTTTGTAAACGCACATACACACCTGAGCATGGGGCTTTTCAGAAACTATGCAAATGATATGGATCTGTTTTCCTGGTTAACGGAAAAAATCTGGCCAATTGAAGCAAAACTAACCGAACAGGATGTGCATTCAGGATCTCTTCTTGGTGCTGTGGAAATGATCCGATCAGGAACTACTGCATTTGCAGATATGTATTTTTTTCAGGAAGCAACCTGTGAAGCAGTAAAACAAGCCGGCATTCGTGCAAACATAGGAGTTACTTTCTTTGGAAATATTGAAGAGACTGAGAAACGGCTGCCTGAATATTACACACTGGTAAAAAACTGGAATAATGCATGTAACGGAAGAATTAAGATAGATACGGCTCCTCATGCTGTCTATACATGCTCTTTAGAGACCCTGAAAGCAGCAAGGGAATTCTCTTTAGAGATGAATAATCGGATTCATATACATCTTTCTGAAACGGAAAAAGAAAACACTGATACGTATGCACTGCATAACATGACTCCTGCTGCCTACCTGGAATCAATTGGAATGCTTGATCGGCCGGTATATGCAGCACACTGCGTACATATAGATCAGAACGATATGGAAATTCTAAAAAATCATGCTGTTTTTCCTGTACATAACCCCAGCAGCAATCTGAAACTGGGAAGCGGGTTTGCACCGATTCCGCAATTTAGTTCTCTAGGGTTACATACTGCTATGGGAACAGATGGTGCTTCCAGCAATAATAATCTTAATATGCTCGAAGAGATGCACCTTACATCCCTCATTCATAAAGGAATATCCGGAGATCCCAAAGTTATATCTGCCTATGAAACAATCAGAATGGCAACCATATACGGTGCTGAGGCTCTGGGAATAGATACCCAATGTGGAACTCTGGAAATTGGTAAAGATGCTGATATGATTTTTATCGATACCCGTGCAGCGCACTTGCAGCCCCTGCATGACCCAATTTCGGCAGTGGTCTATTCAGCTCAGTCTGCCGATATTGATACTGTTATCTGTCAGGGGGAAATCTTAATGGAAAACCACATAATTACTACTCTGGATGAGGAAAAAGTCATCAGGGAGGCTTCTGAGACCGCTAAAGACCTGGTCAGCAGACTATAGAGAGGAAAAAATGCATACAACCAATACTATTCAGGAAAATTATAAAACAATCGAGTTTAAAAACAACGCCCTTATTTTGATTGATCAGAGAAAGCTTCCGGTCAACCTGGAATATTTCATTTGTTCATCAGTTGAAGATGTTGAGTTTGCAATAAGGGATATGGTTGTACGCGGTGCTCCTGCAATTGGAGCCACTGCAGCATATGGAGTCTATATTGCCGCCGAAAATAGTGCTGAAAAAGATTCAGAAGGTGTATTAAGAATCTCTCTGAAGGCTCTTGAAGTTCAGTGCCGGTTTCTTGAGAAAGCTAGGCCAACCGCGGTGAATCTCAGATGGGCTATCCGCAGAATGCTTTCAACTGCCGAAAAAATTTCCACTTCTACTCCGCAAGTTGATGACCCCCTTAATTTACTTAAAGCTGAGGCAGATGCCATTTTATCTGAAGATATTGAGACGAATAAGAAGATGGCTGTAGTTGGACTCGAAATAATTCCTGGTAATGCTGTTATTCTTACACACTGCAATACCGGGTCTCTTGCAACCGGCGGGTGGGGAACTGCGTTGGGTGTTATAAAAGAGGCTCATGTTTCAGGGAAAAATATATTTGTATATGCTGATGAGACCCGTCCAAGACAGCAGGGGGCAAGGCTTACTGCCTGGGAGCTCGTTCAGGCAGGAATTCCGGCAAAATTGATTGTTGACAGCTCAGCAGCTGTCCTTATTCGTGATGGAAAGATTGATCTGGTAATTTTAGGAGCTGACAGAATTGCCGCTAACGGAGATGTATGTAATAAAATTGGTACATTTATGCTCTCAGTTCTCTGTAAAGAGTACGGAGTTCCCTTCTATTCGGCTGCTCCGGTTTCCACTATTGATTTTGAGATAGAAAGCGGATCTGAGATCCCTATCGAAGAGAGAGATGCAGAAGAGATAACCCATCCGGGTGGAGTTCAGAGAGCTCCTTTGGAAATAGAGGTCTTTAATCCCGCATTTGATGTTACCCCTCACCAGAACATTACCGGTATTATAACTGAGAAAGGAATTTTGCGGCCGCCTTATCGACAGTCCATAGCAAAATTGAGGAAACTGATCTAATGAAAAAACAAGCCGTCGAGACACTATTAATACACGGAGGATCTGTTGAAGGAGATGAAACAAGAGGTATTGCACCTCCAATTCACATGTCTTCATCATACTCGTTTGAAACCATTGAACATGCCGAAAAAGTTATGGGATTTGAAAGCAGCGATTATGTCTACACCCGGGGGAACAATCCAACACTGAGACTCTTTGAGAATCGTATGGCTGAGCTTGAAGGGGGAAACTCCGCTGTAGCCTTTTCTTCAGGAATGGCTGCAATATCTTCAGTGCTTTTTTCACTCCTCAAACCAGGAGATGGGATTCTTGCCCATAAAACACTATACGGATCATCATATTCTGTGACTACAAAACTTCTCCCCCAATATAATGTATCATCCCTGCTGACTGATTTAACTGATTTGGATTCCGTTCAGAAAGCATTTGCAACCGAATCCGGAGCAAACATAAAAGTGGTTTTCTTTGAAACTCCGGCAAATCCTACTCTTTCCATAATCAACATTGCTGCTGTATCAGAAATAGCTCATACCTTTGGAGCTAAAGTAGTCGTTGATAATACTTTTGCAACACCCTATTTACAAAATCCATTGAAACTGGGTGCTGATATTGTGGTTCACAGTGCAACTAAATATATTTGCGGTCATGGAGATGCTCTTGGCGGTGCTGCAGTTACATTGGATGAAGAGTATGGTTTTACCCTAAAATTTGATTATATGTGTGAATTTGGCGGTGTAATGAGTCCCTTTAACGCATGGCTGATGATCAGGGGATTAAAAACCCTTGGAGTGAGAATGGATCGTCATACTAAAAATGCTGCAAAAATGGCTTCCTTCTTGGAAAACCATCAGAAAATTAGCAGGGTATTCTACCCGGGACTACCTTCTCATGACCAGTTTTCATTAGCATCTTCTCAAATGAGATCAGGTGGCGGAATGATAAGTTTTGAAGTTTCCGGAGGACTGGTTAAAGCTAAACAGTTTATAAATAATTTGAAGATGATTAAAACAGCTGTAAGTCTGGGTGATTGCGAGTCGCTAATCCAGCTGCCTGCTGCAATAACACACAGAGGCTACAGTAGAGAAAAGCTAGAACAATTTGGATTGACGGAATCAATGATCAGAATATCAGTAGGTCTTGAATATATTGATGATATAATCTCTGACATTGATCAGGCATTGAAAATTATGTAATCACAATCTCAATATTGTCGTTTTTATCCTTTTTAATGGTATATTCCCCAACTATCTTATTAGCATCCCAAACACAAATATGAGCACCTTTTTTCATCTGCTCTTTAGCCGTTTCCCCTGCAGCTATATCAATTGTCCGGATATAATCAAACCCGTCATCTTCACTTCTCACAACAACTCTTTTAGACAGTTCGTTTATAAAGGTTACCCATATATAATCTTCGGATAATTCTCCAAGCTTCTTTCTCTTCCTAAAATACTTAATCAAGTTAAACTCCAATTAAAGGTTTATTTGTTTTACTTGTTTTACTTATATTATTTTTTTAATCGACTACTTGGGAACAAGTCAATACATAGATAGTTACATAAATACACTAGTAGCAGCATGCTGCAGCATGCTGCTCCCACTAATTTAGTATACAATCAGAACACAGAATAAGCAAGTCCTGAATACACCATCACCATGTGTCACTTTATTGAACCTCAACTGTGAGATAATTATGCGAAAAGCCAGGAACCGAAGATCTTCTGCTAAAGTCTGTAACGTAAAGACTCCATATTTGTTTAATTTAGAGGTACCATTTCTATAATAATATTCTGAAAACATTCTCTTTGCATTGCCTATGAGCTTGAAGATATTGTAATTTAGTAATTGAGATTTGTTAATTTTTGTATATTTAAAAAAGAGTGAGGAATAATGAATATTAGATCAACTGTGCTTACTTCCCTATTTGCCGCTCTAATAGCTGCCGGAGCCTATATCTCTGTGCCGATTGGACCGGTTCCGATAACTCTGCAAACTTTTTTTATTCTTACTGCAGGTATTCTTGGAGGAAGAAAAATTGGTGTTTCCGCAGTTTTTATTTATCTGATTGCCGGAGCTCTTGGACTGCCTGTCTTTTCCGGAGGCACCGGAAGCATAGCACATTTTTTCGGACCAACAGGTGGATATCTTTTAGCATCAATTCCGGCGGTATATGTAACCGGGATGTTTTCAGAATTAGGAACAAAGATGTATCATTTGTTGTTTGATCAGAAATCTCAATTGATGCGAAGTGTTATTGTACAGACAGCTTTGGTAACGGTGGGAACACTGTTAGGATCATTGATATTCTACTGTATCGGTGTTCCCTGGTTAAAAATCGTTCTCCAGGTAGATTGGGGTAAGGCCTATGGTTTTGGAATGGGCCCTTTTATAATCGGAGATATTATAAAAATGATCGCTGCTATTTCATTGGGAAGTCTTTTCAGTGAAAGAGTTTATAATTTCCTGTATTTTGGAGCAGCACATGAGTCTGCTTGAAGTAAGGAATATATCCTACCGGTTTCCTGACGGCACCTATGCTCTCAGAAATATATCCCTTCAGGTAAGTGAAGGTGAATTCATAGTTATTTCCGGAAAAAATGGTTCAGGAAAGACAGTATTTCTCAGAAATTTAAATGGACTGTATACACCTGCCTCCGGGGAAATCATTATCAATGGGATCTCTGTTAAAGATAATCCCTATAAAGCCCGTCAATCTGTCGGGTTGGTTTTTCAGGATGCTGACAGCCAAATTGTGGGTCAAACAGTAGCAAGAGATATTGCATTTGGTTTGGAAAATCTGAAGATTCAGAAGTATGAAACCAAGACCAGGATCAGGAAGGCGCTGGAAACTATGGAACTTGAGGAGCATGCTGATCAACGCGCAAGAACCTTATCCGGCGGGGAAAAAAGAAGATTAACAATTGCGGGTGTCGTAGCAATGAATCCATCTATCATAGCTCTAGATGAACCTTTTACAAATCTGGATTATCCTGGTGTTTTACAAGTTCTAAAAATACTGGTCTCATTGAAAAAATCAGGCCATACCATTATTGTAGTAACACACGATCTTGATAAAGTATTAGCATATGCAGATCGACTGATACTTTTTGAAAATGGATCTATTGCAGCGGATGACCGACCGGAAAGGGCAATTCAGTCTGCCGCTGCATGCGGCGTCAGGGTACAAAATTCAGGCAGCAAAGATTTTGATATTAAGGAAATGACATGGCTGAAAGACTGATTTTCCACTATCAAGCCCGAAACACTATAATTCACCGTATTGATCCGCGTATTAAAATAATTATTATTTTCACTATTTCTGCAGCAATGTTTGCGGTAAATCCACTGCAGTTTGCTGTTCTTTGCGGTTATGTATTATCAGGCTGTCTGATAGCACGTCTTCCTTTTACAAAATATAGAAAGGAGTTGCGATTTTTTCTCCTTTTATTGATAATCATTGTACTTTCCAGATGGATTTCTTCAAAACTCCTTATTAGCAGTCTCTATTATGGTGCAAGGTTTATCCTCATTGTCGCAGCAGGATTACTGCTCACAGATACTACGGCTCCTGAAGATTTAACCCTGGCTCTTTACTGGTTTCTCCGTCCATTCAAATTTCTTAACCCAAAAAAAACAGCCGTCAAATTTAACCTGACTGTTAGTTTTATTCCTCTTATTTTTGATTCTGTTTTAGAAATAAGGGAAGCGAGGAAAGCGAGATTAGATAATACCTGGCGAAACCCTATTAAACGTATTATCTCTTTCTCTTCCCAAATTTTTGATTTGATTCTGCAAAAAGCTGAAGAAATATCCTATGCTTTGGAAGCAAGGTTATTTGACGAGGAAATTCTACACGGTTCAATTTCTTTCAGGAAAATGGACTTTGCAGTATTAATACTGACCCTAGGTATTATAGCAGGATTATTTCTGGTTAATTAATA
>CAZMOX010000009.1:10098-15851 GCA_964567895.1 uncultured Spirochaetales bacterium
ATAACTGCCCTGCTAAGCAAATATCAATTTCCTTGAGAGTAAATCTTCTCGCAGTTGCCTCGCAACTGCCAAGCCAGTACCCTGGCTCGCTCACCCAAGCATCTTCATAGTCCCCTTATAGAAGGTTACATCTGTCATAAAGATCATTGCACCCTCTTTCTTATCAAGATCCCCGGTTATACTTTCAATGCCTTCCAGAATTTCCTGCTGCCTTTCGGCAGGAATCATTGCCATAATTGTTTTACTGCTATGTTTATTTTCATTCATAAACCCAATGAAAGAGGCAAAAAGAGGTATATTAGAGATGTACTCACCCATTCCGGAAGATTCTACTATCGTTGCTCCATCTATTCCTTCCTGAATAAAGTATTCCAAAATGTGATAAAGCAAATCCTCCAGATAAAGAATAATATACATCAACTTCATATCTCTTTTTTGACTGGTATCACCTGAAGTCTGCTGAACACTTCGCAGAAAAGTTTCATAAAGCACCCCCTGCGACTTTGCTGCTAATAGTTCGTTTTTTAAATTTCCTGCTGACAGAGCACGTGAAATACCAGCCAGCACCTGAACGTGTTCAGTCACCTTCTCTTCCGGAGCAATGATAAGAAAAAATAGCTTCACCTTCTTCTTATCGATTGCATTAAAATCTACACCGTGTTTTGAAACAGCAATAAGGACAAACATATCCTTTATACTCTTGAGCCTTATATGGGGTAAAGCCACACCTTCTCCAAAACCGGTAGATCCCTCTTCTTCTCTTTTAATTAATAAGTCATAGATATTTTCTATACTGAAGACACTAATTTCACTATTTTTTACAGCCAGTTCAGCAAGCTCACGAAGAATATCATTTTTATTTCGTCCCGCGAGAGAAACACTGCAGCAGCTTTTATCTAATATTTCATATATTTTCATAGCTTAATCCTTCATTGCCCGGACAATCGCAAACTTTGCGAGAGAGGGGCCAATTAATTCATTAACAAATACAGAAAGCAGTACAATATTCACCATCATGGCTATTCTGTCACCATACAAATGTGACAGATCTGCGATCATAGGTGAAGCTTGAATCATTAAAACAAGTCCTATCGCAACACCCGCCTGGGGAACCATACAGAATCCCAAATACTTCCTGATAGGAGGATCAGATTTTGAAAGCATTGCACCGACACGAACCCCAAAATATTTTGCCAAAGCCCGAACAATAATAAATCCGAAACCAACTATTAAAATCTCTTTTTGTATCAATATCCCCGGATTGAGTTCCGTACCGGCTATAACAAAAAACAGTGCGTAAACAGGCGGCGTTAACGGTTCAATT
This sequence comes from uncultured Spirochaetales bacterium, assembly GCA_964567895.1. Lineage (GTDB taxonomy): Bacteria > Spirochaetota > Spirochaetia > JABMQR01 > JABMQR01 > JABMQR01. The sequence goes on from CAZMOX010000009.1 coordinate 11,423, forward strand.
AGTTTAAATAAACGATGATTACGAGGTGAAGCATTTATCAGGAGTGTTCCGGCGGCCATATTAGACATCAGGGGAGATAGTTCAAATACTTTTGCAAGTGCAGTCTCTATAAAAATAATTCCTAAAGCTATAAGAAGCATTTCGTTCTGGGATTTCTTGTTTCTGGTCATAAGATGAATTAAATAACCGGCTGCTGCCCCAATAAGTAAAGAAAAGCCTATCTCTTTAACTGCATTAAGGATGAGAACTCCTGCTCCGGCTGAAACTGGATTCAGCATACCAATGGCAAGAGCAAATACAACGCCAAAAACTGCTACAGCTCCGGCATCATCCAGCGCAACCAATCCATATAGATGATCAACAAATTTTCCATGTACGCGCAAAGCCTGAACAATTGCAACTGTTGCGGCAGGTGCTGTTGCTGTTGCAATCGCTCCCAAAAGAAGAGCAAACGGCAACTCCATTCCAAGTAGACTCATTGCTGCAGATACTGCTGCAAATGTTAATCCGACCTGTGTTATGGTCATAATTACAATCGCTTTCCCCATACTTTTCAGCTTGGCTGAATAAAATTCACCGCCAATGGTCAATGCAATCAAACCTAAAGCAAGATCAGTGACAAATTTGAGAGATTCACCCATTTCATGGTGTACAATTCCTGTTACAGTATCTCCTAGTAGTAATCCTGCTATAATATAGCCCGTTATCTCCGGCAGTTTAATTTTAACTACCAACCGTCCAATAATATAGCCAAAAATCAGAAGTAAACCCACAGTAAAAAGTGAGCTTTCAGTTAATATATCACGAAATTCAATCAATTTATTCAGTATATTATCCATCTTTATCTGCCTTACCCTTATGATTATCTCTCTATCGTTATCTCTTTTTAAGTTTTCTTTAATTATCCAAAATGTGATGTAGGAAGCTTCAAATCTGCATTCGGATCAAATACGCGAGGGTTCCCGTCTTTCATCTCATCCACCAGGTAGAGCATCTCAATATTTCCCTTAATATGCAGACGTTTCCGCAAGTTTGCAAAATTGTAAAAAAAACGTGAGTTTCGACCTGCAACATAGATCGGAATAATAGTACGTGCAATTTTTTTGATCATTGGTTACTATAAATTTAGAAAAGAATTCTTGCAAGAGAAAATCTGGTAAAACACATAGAGAAGTTGTTTTTTGAATCAAGGTGAAAAAGTGACAAAAAAAATATTGAGAAATAGCATACGAAAAAATTTGGATCGTATCCCCTTCCGCACAAAACAGGAAAAAAGTGCTGTTATAACTAAAAAAATTGTAACGGGTAAACTATGGATTACAGCTGAGTCTGTTTTCATCTTTATATCGATGCTTTCCCGTGAACCATCAACGAATGCATTAATAGAAGCTGCTCTCAAGACAGGCAAAATCACTGCAGTTCCCAGAATTGAACCCGGGACAGGGGTTATGACATTTAAGAAGATCAACGGACTCTCTTTCCCCGATGAGGTACTGAATGAAAAGCACCCCTTTGGATTTTATCAGCCGAGCGGGGACCTTGCAGATATATATCCTGAAAGTTCACAGGTAAATCTCATTATAGTTCCTGGAGTTGCATTTAGTCCGGATTGTCAACGGTTGGGGAATGGGGGTGGTTTTTATGATCAGTTTCTTTCTACAGTACCGGACAATGCTAAAACGATTGGAATATGTTTTCAGGATCAGATTATTCCTGATTTACCCGTTGAGCAACATGATAGAACTGTAATGGAAGTTTGTACTGAAAAAAATTGGTACAGACGTTAATGAAAGGTATCAATACCCGGACATAAGCTTTGCTTATGTCTTAGGCAAGCCCTGGACCCGGAGCCACACAAGTGGCCCCATTCCGCCCCAAGGGACGGGGTATGGATTCTTGCGTCCTCGGCTCTCGCTCGGAAGTGTAACCATCATGATGGTTCCGCTTCTCTCGTTCGTTTGAGAATCAATCAAACAATTTTTGCATTCATAAATTCTACGAAATTCTGAGCAGCCATCATATCAAGGAATGTCTGGCAAGAATCGTTCTGTTTATCAGAAAAATCCAGATTAGTGTGTTTTATCAGCCTATTTCTTATATCTGTCATCTTCACAAAACGCATAATTGCAGCTAATGCCCGCAAATACTCTATTTGTCGAAAGGGAGAGCTTCCTATAACAAAAAGAAGATGCACAGGTTCCCCGTCTGTAGCACCAAAATTAATACCTTTTGTGGATAAACCAAGTCCAACCTTTACCCGGGGTATAGTCTTCAGTTTGCCGTGTGCAACGGCGACACCCCGCCCTATGCCTGTTGTCTCTACCTTTTCCCGTTTTACCACTTCGCGCAAAAACATATCACGATCAGATAAATCAGAAAAAACAGAACAAGAGGTTATAACTTCTGAAATAGCTTTGAATTTTTCTGTATTTTCTACATAACAAATTACATCTTTAAAAGTATGAATCAATTTTTTGCCAACAACTCATTAATGGATTCAGCAGCTTTTCTACCCTGTCCCATTGCAAGAATAACTGTAGCAGCACCTAGAACAATATCTCCACCAGCATAGATTCTATCCATTGAAGTTTTACAATTCTCATCAACCATTATATTACCCCATTTATTAGTCTCAAGCCCTGCAGTAGTTTTCTTAAGCAGCGGATTTGAATCATTCCCAATTGAAACTATGACGGTATCAACATCCAGGATCGATTCGCTTCCATCAATAGCGATAGGTCTTCTTCTTCCGGAATCGTCCGGTTCACCCAATTCATATGATAATAATTCAAGCCCAACAACCTGCTGTTTATCATCACCTATAATTCTTTTCGGGTTGTGAAGCAGGAGAAATTCTATACCCTCTTCCTTTGCATGTTCAACCTCCTCAACCCTTGCAGGCATCTCTTTCTCGGTTCTTCTGTAGATAAGATAGACCTTTTCAGAACCCAACCGCTTAGCTGTTCTTGCCGCATCCATAGCAACATTTCCACCGCCAATCACCGCTACTATTTTAGAGTTAAACATAGGTGTCGCCGATTTCTCTGTCATATAGGCTTTCATCATATTGTTTCGTGTCAGGTACTCATTTGCACTGAACACTCCAATGAGATTTTCACCTTCAATATGCATAAATTTCGGCAGACCAGCACCGCTGCCGATAAAAATAGCATCAAAACCATCTTTTGTAATTAAATCTGAAAGTTTCCGGGTTCGGCCAACAAGAAAATTCGTTTCAATAGAGACGCCCATTGCCACCAGATTCTCAATTTCTTTTCGCACAATTGCTTTGGGAAGTCTAAATTCCGGAATCCCATAGACCATTACACCACCAGGGATATGGAGAGCTTCAAAAATAGTTACTGCATGTCCTGCTTTCCGCAAGTCAGCAGCAACAGTAATTCCCGCAGGTCCGGATCCTATAACCGCTGCTTTTTTTCCGGTGTCCGGAGCAATTTTCGGCATTATCACATCGCCCTTCTCACGCTCAAAATCTGCAACAAATCGTTCTATTCTTCCTATTGATACAGATTTATTAACATCCTTCAGAGATTTTCCAACAGTACAGTAGAGCTGACACTGAGATTCCTGAGGGCACACACGTCCGCAAATAGCAGGCAGAAGACTACTCTCTTTTATTACAGCAACTGATCCGGCAAAATCGCCTTTTGCTGCATATTTAATAAATTTTGGTATATCAATAGCTACTGGGCATCCTTTTATGCAAGGAGCAGTTTTACACTGAAGACATCGCATAGACTCGATGATGACCTGCTCGGGAGTATAGCCCAGAGCTACTTCTTCCATGTTCAGTATTCGTTTACCAGGATCCTGAGCAGGCATATCCTGCTGAGGAATAGCCATACGAATGTGATTTGTAAGAGGTTTATCTTTTAGCTCTTCCAGTATTTCTTTTGCTTCTTTTTCTTGTGGCAGGTTATCATGCATTATTATTTCCTTTCTCAATCTGCAGGTCTATATGACAGGTGTGATGATCCTTCTCTTCCTGCTGTTTATAGGTTCCAAGCCGCAGTATCATATTATCAAAATCTACCTGATGTCCGTCAAATTCCGGACCATCAACACAAACAAATTTAGTCTTTCCGCCTACACTTACACGACAGCCACCGCACATACCTGTGCCGTCTATCATTATGGTATTAAGTGAAACAACCGTATATATGCCATAGGGTCTGGTTGTTTCAGCACAAAATTTCATCATTATTGGAGGGCCAATTGCTACCACCATATCCGGGTTCCATGTTTCACAAAGCTCTTTAAGGGGTTGAGTTACCAAAGATTTTCTGCCGTAGGAACCATCATCAGTACAGATAATCAATTCATCAGCTATAGCAGCCATCTCTTTTTCCATAATGATAAGCTCTTTATTTCTTGCCCCGATAATTGTTCGTACTTCATTTCCGGCATT
>CAZMOX010000009.1:15951-17657 GCA_964567895.1 uncultured Spirochaetales bacterium
CCAAAATTGGTGTCCAATTGCACTATAAGAAACTGTCCCGGTTTTCGTTCTTCAGCAATTAACGGGGCTTCTATATCCATCCGGAAAACTTCCCCGGACAGCTGTACTTTTTTTAAAATCTTTTTCATCTGTACCTCCATATGCCTGTAACTTACTTGAAAATGATTTGCTTTGTAAACTTCAATTAGTCAGAATTTTTGGATTTGTATCTATCAATATAGTATAGATGTTTACACAAAATCAAAAATTTCCTTATCTTAAAGTGTTTTACTTGATAATACTAGGAGCCTGTCGGACTTATCATTTTCTTTTTTTATATGCAATGTATACTTCGATTAGTGAAGTTTTTTGATATTTTATAATTACTTTTAATGCAATAAATTAAGTATTCTATCAAAAAACTTCTGAAGCCAATTTCTTATAAATCTTTGATTTATAAGAAATTGGCTAAGATACTGGAAGTCAAGACAACAATTTGGTATATTTAGCTATGATTTCCAAAAAAGCAACAATTGTAAACCGAAATGGTATTCACGTGAGACCTTCTAAAATAATTGCTGCAACAGTAGCTGATTATACAGGTCAGATTTCTGTAAGTAAAGATGATTATACCGTCAATTCAATCAGCGCTATGAACCTGCTTACCCTGGCTCTATTGGAAAATGATCAGATAATCTTAACTGTTAACGGAGAGGATGAAGAGTTGGTTGCAGATAAACTGATTACGTTATTTGAACATCGTTTTGATTTTCCGCCTACATAATAATAACAAAATCCTGCAGAGATAGACTACTACTGAAACTAAAAATAATAAACAGGAGTCAGATAAAATGGTAAAAACATCTGGAAATATGCGTATTGAAGAGCGCGATAATATGAGAAATGGGCCGGGCAGTGTCGTTATTCAACATATTTTAGAGAAAGAACAACTTCATCATGCAAGACTTTTTTCTAAAATTACCCTGCAGCCAGGAGATGGCATAGGATCACATACACATACTGGTGAAACTGAATACTATTATATTCTTGAAGGAACCGGGAAAGTTACCGAGGATGATGGAGAAAAAACAGTCTCTACAGGTGATGTAGTAATTACTGGAAACGGTGAATCCCATAGCATAATTAACACCGGTGCTGTTACCTTAAAATTTATTGCTGTAATTATTTTAGATTAAAACAAATTCCGGAGGAATGAAATGGATAAACGTGTTGTAATTGCAAATGATCATGGTGCTGTTGATCTAAAAAATAGTATTGTTTCGCACCTTGTTGATCGGGGATATGCTGTTGATGATCTTGGCCTTGCAGAGAATGAAACTGCCGATTATCCGGATCAGGCCGTTGTAGCCTGCAGCGCTTTTCTTAAAGGCGACTATGAATTCGGCATTGTCTGCTGTGGTACCGGGATTGGTATTTCCATTGCAGCAAATAAGGTAGATGGTATTCGCTGTGCGCTCCCCCAGAACAGTTTTGCTGCTTCCATGGCGAAAGAACATAATAACGCGAACTTTCTCGCATTCGGTGGAAGAATTGAGTATTCCGATTCTGTTGAGAATATGATTGATACATTTATTGATAATCAGGTCAATAAAGAGGAACGTCACACGCGAAGAGTGAACAAGATAATGGCTATTGAGAAATAATGAAAAAAGAGGGCTCAAGGAATGAGTGAGGGCTCAAGGAATGAGTGAGGGCTCAAGGAATGA
>CAZMOX010000009.1:17757-45662 GCA_964567895.1 uncultured Spirochaetales bacterium
GAGGGCTCAAGGAATGAGTGAGGGCTCAAGGAATGAGTGAGGGCTCAAGGAATGAGTGAGGTTCCGTTAAACGGAAACGGCAGCAGTTCGGCAAATGTAACTTTTCTCAATATCTCACGCTTATTAGCCAGGTATATGGGAAAATCAGCATTGCAGAATTCAGATAAAACCTGAAGACACAGGGCGCAGGGGGGTGTGGGATCCTCAGTCTCTGCAACAACTACCAGGAAGCTAAACATATCGCGGCTTCCCATATGCTGTTCTGAAATACCCTCTACAGCAACTGCTGAGAGTAAAGCAGTTCTTTCGGCACAAATTGTAGCACCATAACTCGCATTTTCCACATTACAACCTTGATAAATTCTTTCACCTTCAGCTGTAACCAGTGCGGCTCCTACTTTAAATCCGGAATAGGGAGTATAGGCATTATTCAGGGTTGATCTTGCCTTTTCATAGGCTTGTAAAACTATTTTTTCCATAACTCAGTATACCAGACAGATAAATGGAAATCAATTCAAGAGTCTCCTGAAAAAAGCTCGAAATACTCATTTATGTATACCAAACCCCACTTTCTGTGCTTTTGTGAAGTTTGGTTAATCATAATAGTCAGCCAGAAAGTCAAACTTCATAAGCTCAGATAAATCGTTTACCACCAAATCAGATCCCTCAGCCTTCAGAACTCCTGCAGAAAAGCTTGAAGTAATTCCAATACAGAAAGCTCCTGCAGCTTTTGCTGCCTGCACGCCATTTACCGCGTCTTCAATTATAATGCAGTCAGTGGGGTGAAGATCCAATTTTTCGGCGGCTAATTCATAGATATCAGGAAACGGCTTTTTACGCTCAACATCAAGGCCGTTGATTAATACATCAAACTCACCATGATCCAATCCCATTTCATGGAGATTGATCTCCATCTTTGTTTTATCAGCACTGGTTGCAACGGCAAGTCGAAGCCCGCGTCTTTTACTCTCCCGAATAAAATCCACAACTCCTTTCATAGGATTTAAACGATTTTTTACAATCTCAGCATATATAGCATACGTCTGTAGTTTGGCTTCAGAAATATCCGAAATCCGGAAGTGATATTTTTCGGCAACTCCGCCCAGATAGCGGTCTTCGCCAGCTCCCACAAAAGGGATAAAATCTTCAGGAGAGACTTTCAAACCCTGCTCCTTGAAGAACTTCACCGCTGCTTCACAAATATACTCTTCCGAGTCTACCAGCACGCCGTCCATGTCAAACAATATTCCTTTAATCATGCATTCACTCTACAGAAATTGCCCATCTTCATCAAGCAATGCGCTGCTTGAATTGATTTCGATATTGCTCATAATATATGAAATAATCCTTGATTTTTTAATTTTCTCTGTATATTGTATTTTTTATGATAAAAGATTATAAAAATCATAATCCAAAAATCGCAAAAAGCGCATTTATATTTGGAAGTGCTGAAATTATCGGTCACGTATTTATAGGTTCAGAATCATCAGTCTGGGCAAATGCCGTTATTCGCGGCGATATCGGAACTATTTCTATTGGCAATAAATCAAATATCCAGGATAATTGTGTCATCCACATAACTGAAGGAATACCTATTTCCATTGGAGATCGGGTTACGGTGGGACATGGTGCAATACTCCATAGCTGCACAATTGGAAATGACTGTCTCATTGGTATGGGTTCAATTATTCTGGACAAAGCAGTAATTGGAGATAGTTCAATGGTTGGTGCAGGTTCTCTGGTTACTCCGGGTAAAATCTTCCCGCCAAAATCATTAATCATGGGTTCCCCGGCAAAAGTGATTCGATCTCTCACTGAAAATGAGTTAATAAGAAATAGGAAAAATGCAGAACATTACGTTTTTGCAGCAGCAGAATATTTGGAGGCTTGAAACACATGAGCAGGGTAACTTTCTTACATAAAACTGATAAGTATATACAGGAAGTCTCTCTCGGCACAAATTTACTTAAGATTATACAAGATTTGGAAATCCCAGGATTCAATGCCCCCTGCGGAGGTCGGGGAACCTGTGGGAAATGTAAGATTATCCTTAAAGAAGGAAATCTCAATCCAATTACCGATTCGGAGAAATTTCTGCTGGATTATTCGGATATAGTCAAAGGTATTAGACTGGCCTGCCGCTGCAGTATCTATGAAAACAGCCCTGTTACGATAGATATTCCCGAAATAGCTGAATCACGTATTCAGGCTTCAAGCACCCTGATGATGGAGAAACATAATCCACGATTTCAATTACAGCATATTACTATCGATTCAGGATCTTTGGATGATCAAAAGAGTACTCTTTCAAAGGTATTATCAGAAATTGATGTATCCGGCACTTCTCTATCACAAAAATCAGTTTGTACAGCATTTACCACCGCTTCCCTGCAAACTCTGGGAACATCCTCAAAATCTTTAGATCCATCCGGTGAAAACAGTTCAAACAATTGGCATGTTCTGATGGATAAATCTGAGCTGATAGATCTCCAGGAGAGCGAAAAATGCTATTATGGAGGTGCTGTAGATATTGGAACGACAACAATTGTCATCCATCTCATCAACCTTATAAATGGTGCGATTATGGGAACCTGGTCTGGGATGAATGAACAAAAACGCTACGGTGCAGATGTGATTAGCAGAATCCAGTTCAGTATGGAACAAAAAGAGAATACCGGAAAACTACAGAAAACCATTGTTAATCAGATTGATAATGCTGTTGAAATTTTACTTAATGAAGCTTTTGTTTCAGAACAGCAGTTAAAAGTAGTTACTATTGCCGGAAATACCACAATGCTCCACTTTCTTACCGGCTGTGACACCTCCGGAATAGCCGCTGCCCCTTTTATCCCTGTTTTCACCGACTTTCTCACCTTTTCTGGAGCAGATCTGGGATTTTCCACCATTCCCAAAGCAAGGATTGAACTCCTTCCTTCTATAGCAGCTTATGTGGGAGCTGATATTTCAGCGGGTATTAGTGTTACAAATCTTCTTGATAAAATATCCCCTACTCTGTTTTTGGATATTGGAACAAATGGAGAGATGGCATTGGGTGATAATGGTAAGGCAATCTGCTGCTCTACTGCTGCAGGACCTGCTTTTGAAGGAGCCAATATTCGGTATGGAATGGGCGGAGTTAACGGTGCAATAGATTCCGTAAAACTTGAGGATGGAAAAGTTATCTATACTACAATTGGCAATAAATCGCCAATAGGTATCTGCGGTTCAGGGATTATAGATGCGGCTGCTCTGCTTATCTCTTCCGAAGCAGCAGATTATACCGGAAGAATAGAATCACCTGATGATTTCGATGTGCCATGGATTGTAGAATTTGACGGGCAGCCTGCACTTCTTATTGTAACGGCTGAGGAGTCAGAAAATGGTGCCTCGATCGTTTTTACACAGAAAGATCTTCGAGAAGTTCAGTTGGCAAAAGCTGCTGTTGCCGGAGGAATTATGACCCTGCTTAAGGAACGCAATATATCCATTGACGATGTTGATCATGTCTACCTCGCCGGAGGATTCGGAAGCTATATTAATCCGGAAAGTGCCGGCATAATTGGATTACTTCCCGGAAATCTATCTGAACAAACAGAAACAGTCGGAAATACTTCCGGAGAGGGAGCAGTTCGGGCACTCCTTGACAGAAATGAATTTGACAATTTGCAGGATATACAGTTAAAATGTTCTTATATAGAACTTTCAGCACGTGCTGATTTTCAGCAATTTTTTATTGAAGAGATGTATTTTGGAGATTATTAATGAACTACTCCTCAGGAATTGAACAGGAATCAGTTACCGGCACCAAAGAATATATCATGAAAAGAGCCTCTGAAATAACAGAACATTATGCTAACAGCACCGGAATATCATGCCGGATTATAAATGATGCATTACTACTTGATGAAAAAAATAACTTTTGTTTCTGCAAAATCGCAAAAGATCATCCTGATAAACGTATCGGTCCATTGTGCGGACGAAATCATTTACATAATGCATATCAGGCAAAACGGTTTGGCGGTAGTTTTATCTATTTCTGTTCCTCTTTCCTCCTCTACTGGAGCAGTCCTATAATCAAAGACGGAGTACTTATAGGGGCATTCATTGCAGGACCTGCCCTGATGGTTACAAAAGATGAAGTAGTTGAGGAGTGGAAGAAACTCTACCCATCTCTCACCGAAGATATATTGAGAGAATATGTTGAGGAGATACCAGTAATCACCCCTGAAAGGTCAAGAAGTCTCTCAGAACTGCTCTTAATGTGTGCCGGATGGGTACTCGAAACAAGTAATCGTATGCTGGTTGAAAGTCGTGAATATCAGGATCAGCAGTCTCATATCTCTGAATATATTCATGAACTAAAGAGATCTTCCAGTGACATATCTACAACATCCTATCCCATAGAAAAAGAAGAGGAGTTGCTTTCAGCAATTTCACGGGGAAACAGGGATCAGGCACAGCGACTTTTAAATGAGATACTGGGAAATGTTTTCTTTTCAAGCGGAAGGGATTTTGAGATCATAAAATTCCATATTCTTGAATTAATTATTCTTCTTTCCCGTGCTTCAATTGACGGCGGGGCAGACCCGGATGATATTTTGACTTACAACTACCGCTATTTACGGGAAATAGAACAATTCACTAATGTAGACAGTCTGGCATATTGGTTATCCGGTGTCTTAAACATGTTTGCTTCTCAGGTATTTAACCTACAGGAGGTAAAACATGTAGACCGGTTGGAACGAACCATCCACTATATAAATTCCCATTATACAGAGAAAATCAGTCTTGAAGATGCTGCATCGTACGCTGCATTAAGCCCTGCCTATTTCAGCAAAATTTTTAAAGAAGAGATGAATTGCAGTTTTACCATATATATAAACAAAATCAGGATTGATCATGCAAAAACCTTGCTTCGCACAACCCCCTGTACACTCATTGAGATATCCGGATTAGTAGGTTTTGAGGATCAAAGTTATTTTTCACGGGTATTTAAAAGTATAGCCGGAATATCTCCAGGTAAGTATCGGGAAAATTCAAGTAAATTTCAGCGTGACAAACAGGAAATCCATACATAATAACTGCTTTATCCTTCAAGTTCAAAAGAAAATACAATTTTTATAAAAAATTTCACAGACTGTTGCCTTTTTCAAAGGTATTGTAGAACATCATAATACTATCTGAGAGGGGGAAAGGAAGTGAAATTCTTCCGCGAGCCCGTCACTGTAATTTCTTATTGTTGTGGATATTATTCAGTATTTAAGCAATCAAGAAAGAGTCAGGTTACCCCGACCGGATTTATTTCGCTATAAAGCTTCGTGGAGTGAGCTGTATGCAAAAGGAGAAAAAATCATGGCAGATATGAACGCTCTATCCGAATTTTTGCAGAAAGGTAGAGCTAAAGAGGTAAAAGAACTGGTACAGGCAGCACTGAACGAAGGGGTCAGCGCTAAGATCATCCTTGAAGAAGGACTAATGAGTGGAATGAGTATTATTGGGGTGAAATTCAAGAATAATGAAGTATATGTCCCCGAAGTACTGATTGCAGCACGAGCTATGAATGCGGGAACTGAACTTCTGAGACCATTTTTAGTTGATGCAGGTGTTGTTTCCAAAGGTACTGTTGTACTGGGAACAGTAAAAGGCGACCTTCATGATATCGGGAAAAATCTTGTTGGAATGATGATGGAAGGGAAAGGTCTTGAAATTATCGACCTTGGATCTGATGTTTCTCCCAAACAATTTATTGAAGCGGCAATTAGTAATAATGCAAATATTATTGCCTGTTCAGCGTTACTGACTACAACAATGACGGGAATGGAGGATATTGTGAAAGAGGCGGTAACTGCCGGTATACGTGATAAAGTTACGATTATGATCGGTGGGGCTCCGGTAACTACTTCATACTGTGAAAATATTGGTGCTGATTATTATGCTGCAGATGCGGCTTCTGCAGCAGAAGTTGCTGTAGATATTTGTAAGGCATAATAAGAGGCTTACGTGACCGAAAAAAAAACTGCAACTACACCCGTACCCCTATACTTAATAACAGGATTCTTGGGATCTGGAAAAACAGCTCTCCTGAACTCTTTATTGGCATTATATAAGGATAAAAAACCCGGTGTAATTGTCAATGAGTTCGGTGAATTGGGAATTGACGGAACAGTACTATCCTCGCAAACGGGAATCGTTACAACAGAATTGAACGGCGGACAGATTTTCTGCAGCTGTTTATCCGGAACATTCATAGATTCGATTGCGGCGTATAATAATACAGATATTGATGTGTTATTTGTTGAAGCCTCGGGCTTGGCAAAACCTGCCCCCTTAATAGAGATTATGCAGTTTGCAGACAAGAGAACACAAGGGAATATAGAGTATAAGGGTATGATTTGTGTTATTGATGCCTCTCGATTTGAGATTCTCAGCAAGATTCTCCTTACCATAGAGGAACAAATTCGCTACAGCAATACCTTTATCATTAATAAAACGGATCTTGTAGAACCAGAAGTTATTGGGAGAATTTCGCAAAGAATCAGGGAGCTAAAACCAGGTGCAGTTATCTCCCTCACAAGTTTTGGTGAAATAGACCAGAATTTCCTGAATATGGATTTCACCTCTGTATCAATTGATACCATTGATGCTGAACAATATGAGGGATGGGGGCATGATGGAAGACCTGTTCCGGTAAAACTTGTACCCGCAAAACCAGTATCTTTTGATTCTCTGGAATCATTTATAAAGGTAATAGCACCTAAATCCTTTCGGTTAAAAGGGTATGTCGAAACTGAAGATAATGGTTTGGTTTTTGTAGATTGTGTGGCTGAGATGATCCATACTGAACCTTTTCATACTGACAAAGTGGATATACACCCCAAAACCGGCCTTACGGTAATATTCCCCGGCAGCAGCAGCGAGCCGGATACGCTATTTCGAAATTGGCGTGAAGCTACAAAAACAGGTGCTTTCATCAGCATCTAAAGCAGAGAATATTATGAACCCGAAATATATTAAACTTGAGATACCATTCTCACCTTCCTACGAAAAATATACAAAGCTGATACGCCTTGAATCTTATCCTGATGCTGAAGAATCAGCACGAAGCCTGTTTGATAAAACAATTGAGAAAATGCAGCCCAAAAGCCTTATAGCTGCCGAATATATTGAGAATAGATCTAAAGAGGATTCTGAAGTGATACTTCAGGTAGGATCAAGGACTTTCAGGGGGAAAGTCCTGTCTGAACTTGATAGTGTGCACCGCCTTTTTCCCTATATTATAACCTGCGGGAATGAAATGGAAACCTATGACACCTCCTCTCTGGATATGTTGGCACCTTTCTGGCTGGATACATTAAAAACTATGGCTCTTAGTGTCGCAAGGCTGCATACTGTACAGTATATTAAGAAAACCTATGGAATTGAAAAAGTAAGCAGTGTGAATCCGGGTTCAGGTAATGTAGATATTTGGCCGGTTCAGGAGCTGGGCGGTATTTTTGATCTTCTTGATCAAGGAACCCCTATCGGAGTGACGCTCACTCCCAGTTCACTTATGATACCGAACAAAACAATCTCGGGAATGTTTTATGAATCAGAAAACACTTTTACGAGCTGTAAATATTGTGAAAGAGAAAATTGTCCGGGGAGGAAAGAACCTTTCAGTGGAAAACGTTTATAAAAATTTGCGCATACCTTCTGCAGCTCTGATTCCAGATCCCCAAGCTGCAGTTATCCCACGGCTTGTTCCAGCTCCGTCTCCGGCAAAGAATACTGAACCATTTACTCTGAAATGCTCATCCAGATAGTGCGGTTTATTTGCATAGAGTTTTATTTCCGGGTAATACATAATAGTTGAAGGATGCAGTACCCCGGGTACAATTGTATCAAGTTTTTTCATAGCTTTCCAAATCGCTCTTAGTATCCGCGCTGGCATTGCAAGGCTGATATCTCCGGGGCAGCAACTTCTTAGACTAGGTTTAAAGTCATAAAGATCAGCATTAAAGCTATGTTCTTTTGATCTTGATCCCATCCTGAAATCACCAACTCGCTGCATGAGCGGTTTCCCGCCGCCCAGTAACATAGCCTGGACACCCAGATTCTCGGCAAACATCTGTCCACTGGCAAGAGGTTCGGTTAACCCTACTGTTTTAAGAATTGCAAAATTTACCAACCCATTCTCTTTTCCATGGCTTGTGGAATAGGCATGCCCGTTTACTGAACAATAGGGCTCGCCATGTATCGTTGTGTAGTTTTCTTTTACTACATGAGCATCTCCGCTGTTTGTACAAAAGGTTCTCACTTTTTCAGGGAAATGAAATTTCGGATCATAGTAATCACGTACTATGGGGTAATGTTCAATTCTGGTCTCAACCCGAATGCCAATATCCACAATATTATCAAGATACTGAACTTCCAGGGTATCCATTATTTTCTGCAGAAATCTGAATCCTTTTCGTCCGGGAGCAACCAGCAGAGTTTTATAACCGATAGTTCGGTCGGATGTTGTTATGGTTTTATTACTATTGTCAACATCCTGCATCTCTTCACCAAGTGATAACTCCACTCCTCTGGAACTCAGCTCGGCAAGAAGCTCTTTAATTAAGGCTAATCCGCCGTCGGTTCCCAGATGTGTCTGCTCAATTTCTATAAGATTTACATCGAGCCTTTCAGAACGCTGCTGATAAATTTCAAGCTGCTTTTTTTCCAGGATCGCCGGTTTCAGAAATGCTGATACTCTTCCCAGATATTTTTTTGCCTGAGCCTCTTCCCAATACTCAAGAGGAAAACCAATTGGAAAGGTGAAATTCATTTTACAGTCGTTTCGCATTCCACCTGTAGAATATTTTTTCTGATCAAGAATCAGTATTGAAGTGTTGTTTTTCTGTTGTTTCAGCTCAAATGCTGCACCCATTCCGGCCGGACCGGAGCCTACAATTACTACATCATATGTTTTCATACCGCATGGAATATACCTGATTAATCGAAAAACTGCAAGCATCATCCAATGCCGATCATCATCCAATGTCGAATACAAATACTTGATATTCACCTCTTTTACGGTTATTATTGTTCCTGCTTATGATACAAAAAAAAGATGCAAAAACTACAGATCACCGCATTCTCCTGCATTCCTGCTGTGCTCCCTGCGCTGCCCCTTCTAGTGAGCATTTAATTAAGAATGGGGATACAGTGGTGTTGTTTTTTTCAAATTCAAACATTTATCCTCATGAAGAGTACTTGAAACGGCTTGAGTATGTGAAAAAGCTCGCAGATCATTTTAACATTGAAGTTATTGAAGATACTTGGGATCATGCTGCATGGCTGGAAGCTGTTAAGGGTTTAGAAGATGAACCCGAAAAAGGTACCAGATGTAATGCCTGCTTTGCCTTCAATTTAAAAAGAACTAAGGATAAAGCTGATGAACTTGGATTGAATAGGTTCACCACGACATTGACGCTCAGCCCTCATAAAATTTCTGCGGCAATCTTCAATTCAGGCCGTAGTCTGGATGGTTTTGTTGAGGAAAACTTCAAAAAAAAGGATGGCTTTAAAAGGAGTCTTGAGCTTAGTAAAGAATTGGATCTCTACCGGCAGAATTACTGCGGTTGTGAATTCAGTTTGAGAAATATGACCGATAAACCATGCAATCAAAAAAAAGAAACCGACAGTTAGTGTTCCCTGCCGATCTGATATATACAACTATATACAATAATTTTTTTTCTACAAAGATTTAAGATACTCCTGCATAATGCTGCTGCAGTTACTATGCTCAACATCTATTATCTTCATTTCACGAAGTGCATTCTCAACTGAATCAGATGCATGTGCGGTATTAATCATTACATTTTGACCGAATTCTCTTCTGATAGTACCACCAGGTGCTTTTGTGGGATCTGTCGGCCCGAGCACCTCTCGTATCTTGTTGATCGCATTTTTCCCCTCATATACAAGAACCATACTTTTAACTTTTCCGGAGTTGAGCATATCTTCTTCAGAGGTGCAGTTTTCAGGCCGGTATCCGGTCATAAACTCAATAATCTGATCATACTGATCTATTGCCATATCCTGTCCAAACGTATCAGAAAGACTACTCATAGTTTTTTCACTCAGCTTAACCCCAAACTCCATTTCAAGCAGACGCCCTGCTCTTTTAGCAAAAACTGGCGATAGTTTTCTGCGTAGCACATCTCTGACCGGTCCATAAAATTCAAGAGCCTGACCAACACTCATCTTCTGAATCTTACAGCTGATAATTCGCAGTCCAGTACGGCTGAACATATCGATAATTGTTCCCGGTTTGGAGCTTGCAAATTTCCAGTTATCCGGTTTGATAATTACCAGAGTTCTCTCAATTTCACTGGGGTCGGAATATACCATATTATTGATGATTGTATCTTCACTCTTTATGAAATTACTGATTAATTGAAGATGCTGTTTTGCTGTTATGGGGCTCCGCGGCGTTAATACTGCTGGTTCGTAGTAGAGAACTTTATTAGGATCATCATGAGATGTAACAAAGTCAGCATAGGTGTCACGAATAGTTTCACCTGTTAACTGTTCAAGGTTTATCTCATCCTTAAATAATGGTCCTGCAACTGCAGCAAGCTTTTTACAGGCATTCTCACCCTTGAAAAGCAGGAGCAGAACTCTGTGTTTTCTCCCTCCGCTGGGAGAAAATGCGTCAATAATATATTTCTGCATCAATCTGGCGCCTTTTACGTCATCACCTTCATATGTTGAAAGT
Source organism: uncultured Spirochaetales bacterium (assembly GCA_964567895.1). Taxonomy (GTDB): domain Bacteria; phylum Spirochaetota; class Spirochaetia; order JABMQR01; family JABMQR01; genus JABMQR01. Next base: position 28,499 of record CAZMOX010000009.1, read on the forward strand.
ACTGAGGCAGCATAATCTTTGGCAAATTCTGCAGTGGGGGCAAACATTTGTGCACCGACTAATTCCAGATCTACTCGTGACAGCAGTCGTGAAACTACCCCACCAGTTCTACTTTTTGCGATTGTGTACGGTGTAACCAGTACATAAGAGAGATTGTCTTTAGGCATGTTGTTCCCCTTCTACTATAACCCGATCCAATTATTAATAATTGGCTTTTGCGACCCTGTTTCTAATGTTATGCAGGATTCCCCAATCCTTTTTTTTGCATAAATTAGTGTAGCATGCAATAAAAATATTCTATTATTGAAATTACCACAAGTTCTAATATATTATTCTATCAAGATTGATTGTAAAAAAAATCAGTGTTAAATCAAGCTACATAAGTTGGATTCCCAGTTCCAAGCATGCTTTACGTACCTCTTTCGGCCACAAACTAGCTTGTACTTCACCAATATGAACTTTACGGAGCAGGAACATACACAATCTTGACTGACCGATTCCACCCCCGATTGATTCGGGAAAATCGCCATTCATAAGTCTTTTATGAAAAAACAAATTCAGCCGCTCTTCTGCCCCTCTAAGAGATAATTGGTGTAACAGCACCTCTTTATTTACACGAACTCCCATTGATGAGAGTTCAAAGGTTCTTCCGAGAACAGGATTCCAGAGGAGAATGTCCCCATTTATACCTTTATATCCACCTTCAGTGGGTGAACTCCAATCATCATAATCAGGGGCTCGACCGTCATGCGGTTTTCCATCTGATAACTCCCCGCCAATACCAATAATAAATACTGCACCATATTTTTCAGTTACTTTCGACTCCCGCTCAACAGGTGTCATATCCGGATACATTTTACAAAGGTCTTCTGTTTGTAAAAAGGTTATCTCTTCAGGCAGTATGGGAGTAATCTCCGGAAAGCTTTCGTATACCAGAAATTCTGTTGCAACCAGAGTGGAATAAATTTTTCGAACCACGTTCATGAGAAAATCCAGATTACGTTTATCTTCAGTTATGGCCATCTCCCAATCCCACTGATCTACATAATAGGAGTGAAGATTATCAGGATCCTCATCCGGCCTAATGGCATTCATATCGGTATAGAGGCCGTATCCCGGCTGAATTTTATAGTCGCCGAGCATCATTCGTTTCCATTTTGCCAGAGAATGGGGAATTTCCGCCTTAATTCCGTCCATACCCTTTGGTATGAAGGATACAGGTATTTCTACGCCATTCAGATCATCATTTATGCCGGTTCCGGCCTCTAGAAACAGAGGAGCCGTTACTCTGCGCAATTTCAGTTGAGCTGATAAATAGGTCTGAAAAAAAGTCTTGATATCAACAATTGCTTTCTCTGTCTCCTCAAGTGAGATTATTGATTTGTAGTTTTCCGGATAATAGTATTGAGCACCCATTATTATGTTCCTTTCTATTTTAGTTAGTTTTCTATAATGGGGGGCATTATACAATGAAATGTATAAGAAAAACAATCAAAGAAAATGCGGATCCTAAGACCCGCATAATTTGTAATCCTAATGAGATGATTTAAAGCGAAATGCCTCCGTTTATTTCTAAAACAGAAGATAATGCATCATCTGTATTATCGATTATAGAAACATCAAACGAAGTATCCAGAGATAATCCCATGCTGAATATGCCTATACTCTTGTTAAGAGAAACTTTTACACCAATCTCATACTCCTGCAGTGCCGAACCAATAAAGGTTTGGTCAAATGATCCTTTAAGTGTAACATTGTCGAAGAAGATATCTGATACACCAAATTTTAAATCATACCCATACACTGTTTCTGAAGCTGTTTCCGTACTCCATGCATGATCAAATCCCAAATCAAGTTTATATCGGCTAAGTTTCATGCTGGTATTAACTCCATAGGAGAAACCCCATGCCGTATTGGTACTGGCTTCACCGTCAACAAGTGTATAGACAACATAGGAATCTTTTGTTTTAGCACCAATTGATGCACCAAAATCACCAAGTTTAAGCTTCCCGCTCTTCCATTTCAGATCAGCAGTATGAATCATTGATATATCATTTTTAGTTGATGCTACAAGTGCGTCCCGAGCTGCTCCGGCATCTAAAAGCAGAGCCAAAGTTTCCGTATTGGTTTTAATCCATTCGAAGGTATAATCCAACGATAGATTTCCCAATATATCAATAGAAGGAGTTACAATTCCGGCTGTACCTGTATGAAGAATATTTGCTATATCATTCTCTGTGGGATCAGCAGCAGCTCCCAAAGGTATAGAAGGAAAAAGCGGTAGAAAATCATTAAAAAGAATATCCGGTATATTATCCTGTGCACGATCGTACCCGGCAGAAAACGCAAAATCTCCAAAGTTCATTGCCCAATACGCACCAAAATCCATTAAATCGGTAGAGAGTGAGGCCCCGAGACTTTTATATGATTTGTCAGTTTTATGAAACCATGCCTGAAGCCCAAGCGCTGGTATTTCCAGATCCCCACCATAGGTTAAGCCCCACAACTCCCGGGTTAAGGCAGCTCCAACAAGTCCATCTGAGAGTGGGAAGTAGTCGAATACAGGAAAAACATCTGTTACGGCTTGAACATAGATAAGATAAGGAGAAATATCAACAAAACTACTTAGACCTGTTGCTAATTGTGCTAAATCTATAACACTACTTGCATCATTTACATAGAGTGTTAGTCCCAGACCACCTGTCAGTTTAAAAGGTGCAAACTCAAAACCTGTCTCAATTCCCACAAGCATATTTTCTTCAGGTTTTATTGTTCCGAGATCATAGAGAGTTCCTATAGGCGAGCTTCCTGCAGTAGTTATATCATCATATCTACCCTGAAATGAGCTGATAAACGATACATTTGTTTGGAACCACCAATAATCAAAAACATCCAATCCAAAATTCAACCCAAAAAAGTTTTGCGGCCAGGCTGCCTGGTATAAGCCTAAATCAGTGAGTCCCTTACCAACGGCAAGACTGAGAAAAGGAATATCCAGTGAGATAGCAGTTCCACGGAAATTCAGGGATTTTACGGTCTGATCCTGAAATGATATGCTTTGATCTCCAAATGTATAGGAAAGAATAGGGTCAAAGAGTGACAACTTTACATAAATATGATTTGAGTTTTCATAGTGCCTTACATCAGCCCCTGTATAGGTAAATTCATTATCGAAATTCCAGGGATGCCATAAACGCAGAATATTCTGATAATCTGATATCAAGGTTGATGGATAAGCATCTAAAACTTCGGTAATTGCCAATTCGTCGCTTATCCCCAAAGATAGTTCAAGAACAAGGGGGCCTGCTCCTAATTTTGTTTCTGCTCCCAGATCCAGACTCAGCATAAGTTCCTGTGTAATATCATTGAATAAATCGGTTAAGACCAGAGAGTTCTGAGTTTCACCAAAACTCACGGTATATACGATATCCAATCCAGCGGTATAATCCGCAGAAGCGCTAAAGAATGGAGGCCGGGACTTTATCAGAGTAAATTCTACTTCTTTGTGTTCGGTATTATTATAGATATCAGTTATGGTAATCTCTACAGTTGCCTCCGCTTCCTTTGAGTCTTCATCTGGTGTTACTAAAAAGGAGAGGTAATTATCAAAAACACCAGCTCGGGCGATAGGTTCTCCATTATAATTCACTTCAAAATCTAATATCCCACTCTCCTCTTCAAGCCAGAATACCACCAACTGCTCGGTACCAAGTCCTAATTCCGGGGTGTCAAGATTTGCCAGGGTAAGAACTGGCGGATCCATATCAGCAAGCAATACTGCACTGTTTAACCCTTCTGCAGGAATTCTCACTATTGTTTTGTTTACGGTACGTATCTCGGTGAAATATTCCAGCTTATCATCTGAAAATACCGTATAGGGCACAAATGCGCTCCATACACCCTCTGTTTCTGTGAATCTTGCATAGGAGGGAACTTCTTCCCCCTCAATCATTACATAAAATCGAGCCTCTTCGATCTCTTCATCACCTTCAGCAACCTCAAGAACAGGTTCTAAACTTACATAGCTGGGAATCTCATTGGGAACGGTTATAGAAAACCCAAAGAGGGGGACAGCTCCGACAACCAGTAATGCTAATAATACAAATAGTGCTTTTTTCATAATAGTTTCCTCCTCTTAATTAAAATCCACCCATTCCACCGCCCCAGCCCAAACCGGGAGTTGCAGGTCCTCCACCGGGTCCCATTCCGCCTGGACCCATACCCGGAGGGAACCCCCCACCCGGAAATCCGCCCAGATTATTTCCTGGTGAAAACTCATTTTGTGGAGGCGGCAGGTTATTATTTCCCCCAGCCCCATCTCCTCCGTCATCGGGAGTTCCGCTATCACCTGCTCCATCTTCAGTTGCTTCTTCTTCGGCGGCAGCAGGATTAACCAAAACGCGTTTCAATAGAGTAATAGATTCTTCGTAGATGCCAACAGCCTCAACAGTTATTACATGTTCACCAGTTGAAAGGATTTCCAGTGTACCAAGATTAAGTTCTGCACCGGTTCCCAGTAATCCATCTAAATGAGACATCCAGGTAATCTGTTCACCGGCAATTGCCTCTCCATCACGATCCTTAGCCTGTGCCTGCAGAATTACAGGAGCCCCAAGCTGTGCAATTATCAACTCATCTACCGGTATAACCTGAATTTCCATAGATCCATAAACTTTGACCGGAAATGTTGTTTGTGCAAGAACTGCACCATCAGCATCGAGTGCTTCCGCTGTTACGGTGTGATCACCAGGGGTTAATCCAATAGTAAATAAATCTACCAATTCTCCTTCAGCCACAGGATCAGCAAACATTTCTGACCGCCATTGAATTGAAACTGCCAAATCCAATCCGGCTGTTTCAGCACTCACACTAACCGGATCTCCCAGAAGATCGATCTCAGTTGGCGGGTTATCAACAAAAATACCCACTCTTTGTTCATATACATTAAGAGAAAAGGGTATTTCAATTGGTGAACCATTACCGGTTACCTCAATTTTCAGTTCATATACACCTTCAGCCGCAAACAGGGCTGCTGCCAATTCTCCATGGTACATGTATAGGATTTCTGAATCCAGAATCCATGTCGTCTCTGTTGGAGAGTCATTAATTAAGGCATTTAACGTTGGATTCGTTATTCCCGTTACTTTGATGGTTACGGGAACCATATCACCAACCCAGAAAGCATCTCCTGCTGCAGGAATAATAATCTCTGCAACGGCAGTACGCGTAATCATGAGAGGAAATGCTTTTCTGAAAACTTCAGCAGTCTCCGCACCCAGCCCGGAATCGAAAATTACCAGGGTTAGTGTGGCTTGTGATTCTGAGAAATCAGACAACTCAGCATTGCTGAAAGAGATATCTTTTCCCTCTTTCTGCAGCTTCGTCTCACCTTGCTGGAGTTTCCAAAGAACATTTGTTTCTACTCCTCCGGAAAATCCCACGCTGGCAGTAAGTGAGGTTTTATCTCCTTCTGCCAAATAAGTTAAGTTGCCGCCATTAACCAGCGGCAGTACATTTGAAACTGGTTCATATACTACCAGATTGACAGAACCGGAAGACTCAGATCCATACTTATCCTGAACTTTTCCCAGTATAGTTAATGCACCGGCACCAGCTTCTTCATAGATAAACGGGTTTCCTACACCTAATTGTGTCCCTTCATCATTCTCCCATGTTACAGATCCTGAATATGGCTGGTCATCTGTTACAACAGCTGAAAGCACAATAGGATCTCCTACCGGAAATAAATCTCCCTCTTTAGGGGATACTATTGCAACTTCCGGTGAACCATTTACCGTAAAAGATACTTTGGCAAGTGAAGGCGAAGTTCCATCACCAGGATAGAGGGCTGATAATATATAATTACCCGAAACTGCAGGAGCCGTAAGTCCTGTCAGTGAGTCAAGCTTGTTCCCATCCAACGACCATTCTATTGAGGACGCCTCTGCACCTGCAGGAAGACCTGTAATCTGTGGAAGAAGCGACTGCCCTGCATTTACAACTGTTCCATGCGGCCAGTAAATTCCCAGCTTAACCGGCTCATTCTCTACTACTATGCTTATTCGGTTTGAACCCCTTAGTTTTCCTGCATCATTAAAATATTCACAAAGAACAGATACTTCACCTACTTCCGAAGCGGTAAATCCTGTATTTTCTCCGGTCCGATCAACTGATCCAGCCGAAGGGTTATCAAGATACTGGACTGTCCACAGGAAAGATCCGGATGTACCGGCTTCCCCATTAGCTGTCTCAAGAGAGGCAATTAGCGGTATTTCGTACAGTTTCAAATAGGTATCTCCGGCAATTGGCGACTGTATTTCAATATCAAGAATTCCTGACTGAACCTCAACCATTATCTGTTTCTCAACAGCTACGCCCTGCTTATCAACTGCTTTTGCTTTTAAAGAGTGTTTGCCAATATCTGATTCAATAAGTTCTCTATACTGCTGATCACCGGTAAGAGCTATCCCGTCAAGATAGAGTGTTATAACCGGATCATCGCCCGTATCAGCATCAAAGGCTGAAGCTGTCCATTCAAAGGCATCTCCCGTATATTGAATATTCGGTGCTGTCAAAGAGAGTTCCGGAGGATTATTCAATTGGAACGGCACTGTTACACTCTGCTCTTTTGAACGGCCATAAGCACTTGTGACTAATTTCAGTGTTGTATCTCCGGTAAATCCGTCAGGAGCAAATGATGTATCTTTACCCATTGCAATAACTTTTGATCCAATCATCCAGGTAAAGGCTGCTCCCGGTTCTCCATTCGCTGATAATCGAACCATATCTCCAGAAGTATATATAATGTTATCAACATTAGTTGGGAAAGTGATTTTTGGGGCTGCTATATCACGTATAGTTATATTCTGTTCGGAAGTTGCCCGATCCATCGTCCCTTTGGAATATTCCGCATACACTGAAAAATCTCCAACTATTTCACCAGTAAATGTATAGGTTAATCCAGTCTCCCCAGTATCGCTATTATTTATAAACCAGTGAATATTTTCTGCAGCATCCTTAAGGTCCACACTTGAAGTTCCGACCTTTTCAACTCCTACACGACAATCAATGGAATTATCCACGATTATTTCAACGGTACTATCCGGGGTCAGCAGATTAAGGAGAAAATCACTCTCTACTTCAATCGAAACAAAATCAGAAACTGAACTGCCTGCACTATCTGTAACGGTAACCCCTATTTTATGCGTTCCTGCAGACAACTGCCCCAGCGTTCCGGAAAGAAAATCACTTCCGGAAACGCTTGAACCGTCTATACTCCATTCTATTGTTTCTGCAGTACCGGTTCTAATCTTAACTTCGGCCGGTATTTCATCATCAGGAGAAAATCGCAATCCATTGACCGGTTGTTCAATATCTATAGTGAGTCTTTTATACACAGCTATATCAGTTTCACTTGTGGTTGACCTTCCGAAAATATCGATAACTTCAACAGATAGGGTATGTGCCCCTTCTGTCGGGTTTGTTAACTCAATAGCTTTCTTAAAAGGAGCCTTTGTTAACGCATATATAGAGCCGTCAACAGCATAGGCTATTGATTCAATGAGATACTCTTCTTTTGAATCTATATCAACGGATATTTTTACAGGAGCATCAGTGTATAAACGGTTACTGTTTTCTACAGATAGATTATTAATAGCTGGGGGTGCAGCAAAATATCTATCAAAACCGGTAGTTCCGTCAACAATCGGTTCATAATCGCCATAAGATCCATCTGGTTTTCTTATGTTTAATAGTTTCAAATTCAAGGTAAAAGAGTGTACTCCGACAGAATCAATCTGAACTGATTGTCCTGAAATATCTGTACCGTCTACACTCCATACTGCTCTATCAATATCCCGAATTTCATACGGTAATAAGATGTCTTTGTCAGTTGGAAGAATCGGGAAAGGACTTACTGCTGTATTATTAATAGATTCTGGCAATATGATCTCTGCAAAAGGATCAAATACCTCAACAGTAAAACTCTGTTCGGCCACAACGCTATTCAGTCGTGCCTGACAGGTAAATTCTATTGTCCCGGCAGATGCAGGAGTGAAATCATATAGAGCCCCGGAATTTACTAAACTTCCATCTCTATACCATTTAATACTGTTTTCTATTTGAGTTTGTCTATCACCATCAACTGGAGCAGCAATAAAATGATATTCTTCACCGGTTACAATTCTATCTCCTGAGCTTATTCCCTCAAGGGTAAAATCAGGTGGAGATAAATTCTTAACATCAAACCGAACAGTATCACTAGTTAAAGTGACAGGCGAAGTGCTGCTGGATACTGCATATTCACCAACTGCAGTCAGATCATAGGTACCAATCAGCATGTTTTTCCAATCGTAATTATCCGGTAATTCGGTAGACCCATCAAAGCTCAAATACCAGGAGGTTAAATCCTGAGTTACAATTACCGGAGTCGGCACTGATCCCAGACCATAGGTAACATTTTTTTCCGGAGTAGTAACTGCAATAGAAGGATCAATAATTTTGACTGTCCACTCTTTGGTTGTGGTATATCCATATTGATCTTTGACACTGGCTTGTATGGTATAGGTTCCAATATTAGGAAAACTAAAACTACTGGTACTGCTTCTGGATACCTCTGCGCCATCTTTTGTTACAATCCAGGTAACTATGGGTGTACCATTATCACTAGATGCAGTAACTGTAAAATCAAGGGTCTCTCCTACTTTCTCTCTTACCAATTCAGTTGTAGGCTGAAAACTATTAATTACCGGTGGAACCTCACTATATACTGTAAAAGTAACTTGATTTTCCGATATACCGGTAAACTCTTCTTCACTTCCGCTTTCACCCACTGCGGTTAGACGCCAGCCAGCCTGTACAGTATGAGTACCGGCAGCAGCAAATGTTTTATCCCAGGAATCTGTCTCTGTTCCATCCACTATCCAATAGAGTTCAGCATCAACAGCTACAGCCTGAATATCTGCCACACTGCCGACAGGAATAGTCAGCTTACTTGGCTGCGACATAAAAACTCCAGGATCAGCAATTCGTACCTGAATCTCATCTATACCCTTTATTCCACTCGAATTTTTGGCACTGTATGCTATATTGATACGCTTTCTAGCCATTCTGATTGCAGGGGTATAGGAATAATCACTATTACTTGACCAGGTTATGACTGTTCCATCAATATTCCACTCACGATCGCTTATTGAGGAATCACTCTCAGCATCTGCTTTAAAAGAGTAAGTTTCTCCCGTTTTCAGGATCATTGAATCTTCCGGGAACTCTATTGAGACCTCAGGCGGAGCTGTATCAAGCACTTCAACCGAAATGCTACCGGTCTCTTCTTCGTAATCTGCAGAATCTCCATTCTGGTCCACAATTTCCCAAACCGCTTTTGCATATAATTGATATGTACCAACCCCATAAACTGCGAGATCAATAGATGATCCGCTTACCTGACTTCCATCAAAAAACCAGCTAACTTCTTTAGCATTGGGTGCGGTAATATTGGGTGACAGATCAGAGTTCAGCGGGAGACTCCCTCCATCAATTACATTTGTTATAGATACAGATGGCTCAAAAACAACTATCTGTATTGTCGATTCTGATACTAAGTCATACTCATCAGTAACTTTAAGAGTAATTTCGGTAGTTTCTTTACTAGAGGAGGTGAAATTAAAAGTATCACCGCTTGAAGCCATGGTAGTCCCATTAACCTTCCATTCAGTTGTTTTAATAGAGTTTTGATGAGTAATTTCTGCAGTAATTATTACTGAATTACCAACAGGAAGCTGGCCGCCTGTCTCCGGAGTGATTATATTAACAACCGGACTGTTACCAATTGCTGTAACAGTAACCAGGGCTGACTCAACCGTTATTGAAGTTCCATTCATATCATCCACGGTCGCAGCTTTCACCTGTACAGAATGTGATCCACTAGTGACAAACGTAAAGGAAAAAGCCTCTCCTGTACCCTCTTCAGTACCATCAACATACCAGGTGAATGATTCTACATCTTGCTGTGTCTCTACAGAAAAAGTAACTTCATCATCTAATCCAGCATTACGGGAAGAACTACCGGATATTGTTACTTCAGGTTTTAGAACAGTTACATTAACTGTATCGGCACTTTCTGATAGATTCAATGAATCTGTTGCACCAAAATTTACTGCCAACCCGTTACTTTCCTGCCTTGAGTTTGGAGTATAATCTATTGATAATCCACTAAAATTACTGGATCCTACCGTCCATTGTGCAGAGCCAAGAGAAGCCTCATCTGAAAACTCAACACTGGCCTCAAAACTATACGTTTCGCCGACAATTAAGACATCATCATCAACTGGTGAATCTATCGTAACAGAAAAATCTTCATGTGCCGGTGTAGTGAAAGAATCTTTTTCTGCATCACCGGCAGAGTAAAAAGGTGATCCGTCAAGATTGATAGGGATTACATACCATTCATAGGATGTTCCGGAAAGCAGACCTGTCACTCTATAGGAGTTTTCAGTGGGACTTCCAACTCTTTCTCCATTTACATAGACATCGTATCTTTTAACCCAGTCATAATAATCGCTTACTGATAAAACCCAAGTCAATTCAGGGGACAAAGACTCAGAGTCTTCAACCGAGAGTGATAAAACAGGTGGAGGGAAAGAAAATTCACTGGTGGTTTTTGAAGCAATGGGAGAGTCGTTCCAATCTACATAGGTGATCTCTATTGTATAGGATCCACCTGCCCTAAATTTGACCTTACTCAAATCATACTCTACTAAACCGGCATCGGTATCTGCAGGAAATCCTTTTATTGCATCACCACTGCCGGTTGATTTCTTATGATTTATGGTTGCTTCATAAATAGTTTTAATTGCAGAATCTTTGATCTCAATATTTGTCGAAGATACAGAATTATCATATATTGGAATTTCAGGTACAAAAAATTCCAGAACAAGATTATCATATTCTGGAAGCGCATCAACAATTATATTACCAATCGTTATTACCTTAAAAGAGACTTCTGCCGTCTCAATCACACTCCCGGTTTTCTCTCCTGTACTATCAGCATTCCATGCTCGCAATGTAATACTAAAAGTCCCTTCAGGAATTGCAAAGGAACCGATATTAGCCAAAAAATCATCAAGATCAGTGATTCCTACTTTATCAATAAATTCTTCACTAGTATCAAATGCATGATAATCACCTATATATTTTCGTAAATCTTTATTCGAAAAGGTAATAGATTCATTAGCACCAAGCTCTTTAAGAAAACTTACATATAACGATTCACCACCCCAATCACCAGTGTCAAATTCAATCTCCAATTCTAACAGAAGATATTCAATATCAACAGTAGCATCTTTAACTATTGTTATCTCCAACATTGGGGATGCAATAATGCTGTCAAAATCAATTTTTGCATATCTTTTTGTTACTACATCATCAGGAACAGAAAGGATACGGCTCCGTGCACTACGCACATCACCAAACAGCGGGAATATCGCTAACAGTAAAATAAAGAACAATAATAAGGTCTTTGAAATTACCGAATTTGATTTAACAGATTTACTTTTTTGATACATTGTATCCTCCTGCGTCATACGTAAGAACTTGAGGATATTTCAATAGTATGTACTTTTTGAAATACCATCATTGGCATAAGATGTAAGCATTCAAACAGGACAGTTAAATGGAAATGAATTGCTTTATTAAAGAGTAAAAACAGTCCTAACTACATCCTAAACCACTTCATAACGGAAATCAAATGTTTTATCTGTTTTGACACGGTTTTGACACGTTGAATTAAGGGGTATAGTGGTTTCTCATGTATAAAACAGGAGCTAAAGAAAAATTAGAGCCAGAGAAGTGCAAATGCATTTGCAACCATTAATCCGCTATTATCATACTGATCAAGACCGAGATTACTATAGAATGGAACAAGAAGACCAGCTTCAAACCCAATACCAAAATTCCGGTTGCGACCTAACCGCAGTTCCCCTCCGATTCCAAAATCGGCCAGTAACGTGTTATTAATTGAATTGGTTTGCATGAGGCCATCATTAAAATGCGAACCGGTTATTCCCGCAAATCCATATACATCATTCCATCCATTATCCATCAGGATTCTACGGCCGTCTATTCTGAACATACCAAGCATATAGAAATAATTAAACTCAAACTGCACTCCCCATTCACCCTTTTGACATACACCTTTCAGGGCAATCGGCAAACCGGGAGAAATCACTGACAGCCCTACTCCCCATACCCGCTCATCAGGGTCACTATCGTCAGGATCCGGCGCAGCAGCAGTGAGAAAACTCATTGCAAAACAGATCAGTAAACTAATAATTACTAATTTAACTATTCGTGACATACTCAACCTCCAGATAAAGTTTGGTTGCAGCAGTGAAGCCGGACTCCATGGCTGCCGGGATACTCCCAATACACCTATGAAAATCCTCTACAAACAGCTTACTACGTTATCCGGAAGAACTCCAGTTTTCATGGGTGAAGCTCTTATAATATTATAAATCCTCCAGATTTTGACAACCCGGCTTTTTTTCTTTTCTCTTTTTCACTATAATTATTAATACTAACCAGACAAGAGGTAATACCTATGCAGCCTTCACAAAGAATTCAGAATATCGCCACATCCCCAATCAGGAAACTCAGCCCTTATGCAAATACTGCAAAATCCCAGGGCAAAAAAGTTTATCATTTGAATATTGGACAGCCCGATATCAAAACACCTGAGAATGTTATTAAGGCTATTCAGAATTTTGATGATGATGTACTTGCCTACGGCCCCTCTGAAGGGCTGCATTCATATCGTGATGCTCTCCCTGCTTATTACAAACGCTATGGTATTGATATTGTCCCGGAAGATATCCTGGTAACCACTGCAGGCAGTGAAGCAATCCTCTTCACTCTGCTGGCAACCTGTAATCCGGGTGATGAAATTATTATACCGGAACCATTTTACACAAATTATGGCGGTTTTGCTGCAATGGCAGGGGTAAACATTGTTCCTCTGACTACAAGAATCGAAGACAACTTTGAGCTGCCGTCACCAGCTGAATTTGAAGCAAAAATCACCGGTAAAACCAGAGCTATCATGATATGCAGCCCAAGTAACCCCACCGGTGGTGTCTACTCCCGGGAAGCCATTGAAAGGTTGGTTAAAATCGCTGCTAAAAATGATATTTTTCTGATTGCTGATGAGGTATACCGAGAATTTGTCTTTGATGGAATCACTCCGCTGAGCCTCCTCGATTTCCCTGAGATTTCCGATCTTGCAATTGTTGTGGATAGTGTGTCCAAGCGGTTCAGTATGTGCGGTGCCCGAATCGGCTCCATAATCAGTAGGAACCATGAATTGATCGAACAGATTCTCAAACTTGGACAGATTCGGCTTTGCCCTCCTACGATTGCACAAATTGCTACAAAAGCAGCCATTGAGACACCTGAATCCTACGGGAAAGCCGTTATTGCAGAGTATCAGAAACGTCGTGATGTAGCTTATGAAGCACTTTCATCAATTCCAGGTGTAGTAACCTGCAAACCGCATGGCGCCTTCTATATGATTGCAAAGCTGCCGGTGGATGATGCGGAAAAATTCGCCATATTCATGCTCAAGGACTTCTCTCTGGATAATGAGACGGTGATGATTACCCCTGCAGCCGGATTCTACAGAACCCCGGGCATGGGAGTTGATGAGATCCGCCTGGCATTTGTACTGAATGTGAATGATCTGAAACGCTCTGCCGAATTACTGCGGGCTGGATTGCTGGCGTATAATAGCAAATAATTTCATATTTAGAAATCAGGAAAATAATTTATCCACTATTTTTCATGACTACTATTTACAGATTTCTGTATCAGATATAATATATCTGTATGAAAACAACATTAAACTTTCCTGACGACCTAATTTCTGAAGCCAAGATTCAGGCAGCTATTGAACATACTACACTCACAAACATCATCATAGAAGGATTGAAGATACGCCTAAAAAATGAGACGGGCGGAAAACCAAAAGTATTACCAATTTCCAAATCCAGTGGTGGTCTGCAATCCGGTTATGCATGGGACACCATACATAAGAATGGAGAACAGAATGAGGTATACCGATGATCCTTTGGGATGTAAATTTGTGGGTCTATGCCTTTCGTCCAGATAGCCCTTATCATGAGGATTCTAAAAAAATACTCCATGAGGGGCTATTAGGCCGTAATCAGTTCCTTTTCTCTCCGCAAGTAGCATCATCATTCCTCAGACTTGTCACCAACCCGAAAATATTCATAGAACCCACTCATGTTGATGAAGCATGGGGTTTTATTGAAGCTTTAGAAAACCTGCCTAATGCAGTATATGCTACAATGGATGAGATGACATTTGGTATTTTCAAGCATATATCCCTTATCCATAGGGCAAAAGGAAATGAAATTCCAGATATACTATTGGCAGCTCTGGCAATTCGCCATGATGCCATATTAATCACTTCAGATCGTGGATTTAGCCGTTTCAGAGAGTTGAAGCTGCAGTTGATAAAGTAGGAATTTTAATCTCATAAACATATTTCACTTCCTACCGAGGTACATGAACAGGATGAAGCGTATCCGGTGAAAGAACTAGAAGCAAAAAATAGTGACTTGGAATCGGCGTTTTTGAATATTCTTCACCCAAATTTCAGTTATAAAAGTATATGAACTCTCAAACAAAATCAGACAGTGTAAACATCAATCAGGAAATCTTACCTGATCCTCCTGATATTATTTCAAGAACCGCCAGAGATACATTCGGTATTCCGGGACTATTTCCATTCCAACGTTTGGGAATCAGTAATATTCTGGAGGGATGCGGATTTTTTGGAGATTCTATGCAAAAATCTTCAATGTATCTTTTACAACTTGTAATATATCATTTATTTTGTTACATTTATAATATAATATGTTACATTTGCGAGGTACTGATATTGAATAACATACTTGAGAATTATTTAAAAAAAAATATTGATAAAAGCATACATATACAACCCTGGGGCGGAAAGCAAAAACTTCCTATGTTTTTACTGGAGATATATGATTTTTATCAAACAGTATTATTAGGGCAGCATTGCATACTCATTATGCTATTGAATGAATCCCCCGGGATAAATGTCATAAAAAAACACATTCTTGTTATCAATAAAACAACTGATGAAAATTTAGTTTTCTTGTACAAGTCTATATCCTTGTTTCGAAGAAAAAGTCTGATTGAACATCGCATACCTTTTGTTGTAGAAAACGGACAGATGTATTTACCTTTCTTAGGTATGGATTTAAGAATGATTATTGATATACCAGCAAAAGGAATTGATACATTTTCTTCTTCGACTCAAATGACTTTCTTATATTTTCTATATCACAAAGGATTGAGAATTAACGCCACTAAATTAGCTGACATTTTACAAGTATCCAATATGACTGCCTCTCGTATTCTTACTGACTTATATACTACAGGGCTATTAACATATGAAATTAGCGGTAAAACTGGAAGAAGCAAAGTATATAAAAGGATCGGAGATACAGATTATTATCTACTCGGCAGCAGGTATTTAAAAAATCCGATTCAGCGAACCATATATATTGATAGAATGGTGAGTGATCTTCTCGTTGCTGGTTTAGAAGCACTTTCAATGGTATCTATGTTGAATCCACCGAAAAACTCTATCAGAGCAATTTCAAAAAAAAGACTCAATGAGGTTAACCAATATCTTGTTCAAGACAGGGATAGAATTGCAGATGAAAAACACGTAGAGCTGCAGGTCTGGAATTATGACCCCCTCTTCTTAAGCAATGAACCGTATGTGGATCATTTGTCACTTGCTCTAACTCTAAAAGAGATGCCTGATGAAAGAGTTGTGCAGGCAATGGAGAGGCGCTTAAAGGATGAAATATGGTATACGGGATAGAAAAATTTAAAAAGTATTTCAGTGATTATACAGGACAATATGTATTTATAGGGGGAACCGCCTGTGACATATTGCTGGATGAAATGGGCTCGTCTTTCAGAGCCACAAAAGATCTTGATATAGTTCTTCTCATTGAAGCAATAGATGAGTCTTTCGTATTAAAGTTGTGGAAATTCATCGAGGATGGCTGTTATGAATACAAACAAAAGAGTACAGGAAAAGAGCAATTTTATCGTTTCTCACACCCAGAAAATCCCGGATTCCCAGCCATGATTGAGTTGTTCAGTCGAAAGCCTGAGAAGATAAATTTACACTTAAATTCCATCCTTACCCCATTACACATTAATGATAGTATTGCCAGTTTGTCAGCAATACTCCTCAATGACTCTTATTATGAACTTCTTATTTCAGGCAAGAAAATTGTAAATGGATATTCTGTACTTGCAATAGAATATATTATGCTTTTCAAAATAAGAGCTTGGCTGGATTTATTTAAAAGGGTTAAATCAGGTGAGCAAATTGATTCCAAAACAGTTAAGAAGCATAAGAACGACATCTTTCGTCTGTTGATAAACATATTTCCTTCTAAAAGAATTGAGATCAAAGATGAAATACATGAAGATGTTATTCAGTTTCTTGAAGAAATTACTGAGGACAAACCCGACCTAAAAAATCTTGGCATTCGAACAGTTTCTTTTGAAAAACTGATTGATAGAATTAAAGAACTGTTTGTTTGTACAAACAGTGGAGGTTCTTAATAGATGGATAGTCTTCTTATAACAGGTTCTTTCAAAATTAAAAGACAAAAACAGAAGATTTTAGTCCATTTGGCAAAGAACAACCTTTAGTCAGATATCAATTCACCGTTAAAGTAAAATGAATAGAATCTGAATGATATTATTCTCAGATTCACCACAATTTTTGAATATTCTTCAGTTAAATTTCAGTTATAAGAGTATATGGGTACGAAAAAATCATTAGATACTGCAAACAATTATCCCAAAACCTTACCTGATCCTCCTGACATTATTTCAAGAACTGCCAGAGATAAATTCGGTATTCCGGGACTATTCCCATTCCAACGTTTGGTTATAAGTAATATTCTTGAAGGGTGCGGGTTTTTTGGAGAACATATTCAAAAGGAGTCCTTCAGAAATCAGATTGTCATCCTTCCAACCGGATCTGGGAAAAGTCTTGAATAAACTGGATATTGGACAAATTACTGCATTTACT
>CAZMOX010000010.1:0-41983 GCA_964567895.1 uncultured Spirochaetales bacterium
CCGATGACCCGAAGCCGGGCAAATAACCCAGATCGCATTCCTACAAAACTGATAACTGAATACTATGCGCAAAGAGCATCAGCAGGACTTCTTATAAGCGAAGGTTCCCAAATATCCCCAAGGGCAGTCGGATACATCAATACACCGGGAATTTATTCAGAAAAGCAGGTTGAAGGGTGGAAAGAGGTAACTTCGGCAGTTCACGAAAATGGCGGGAAAATATTCCTTCAACTCTGGCATGTCGGACGTATGTCTCATCCTGATTTTCATAATGGTGAATTACCGCTATCAGCTTCTGCACTTAATCCAAACTCACGATCATTTACACCGGAAGGTTTTAAAGAAACCGTATTTCCCAAAGAGATGAGTATTGAGGAGATACAGAACACTATAAAAGATTACGGCAGAGGAGCAAAAAATGCCATGGCTGCCGGATTTGATGGTGTTGAGATACACTCTTCAAATGGATACCTTTTGCATCAGTTTTTTAACAGAACTTCAAATGTACGGAGTGATGAATACGGCGGATCAATTGAAAAGAGAACAAGAATTCTCTTTGAAGTTCTTGATGAGGTGAAAAAGCATATGCCGGAAGACCGTATCGGGGTAAGATTAAATCCATCACTGCACGGAATTTTCGGAATGACGTTAGATGAAGAGACTATTCCTACCTTTGATTACCTAGTAAAAAAACTGAATAATTATTCTCTTGCCTATCTGCATCTTTCAGAACCCTTTAATGATGTGACAGAGATCCCCGGAGCAGAACTGAATATCGCTAAACGCTACAGACCTCTCTATAATGGTACATTGATGATAAATACTGCTTTTGACAGAGAGAAGGGGAATCAGATTGTTGAGGATGGATTAGCAGATCTTGTTGCCTATGGAAAACCTTTTATATCAAATCCGGATCTGGTTGAACGATTTGCTGTAAACGGGGATATTGCACCATGGGATGAAGATACCTTTTATGCGGCGGGAGCCAAAGGATATACAGATTATCCAAAAATGACAGAGTGATACTAGTACTCTTACTTCTTTTTAAAAAGTTTGAAAACCTCTAATCCTGTTTCCAGAAAAATTGGAATATTCTGAGGTGATACCTTCTTACTGCTTCGGTAAAACATGAGTTGGGTTCCATCACCTTCAACACAGAGTCCTTTGTTTTCATCAAAATAGGAGAGAGTTCTTTCAGTAAAGAGCTTACGAATATCCTGTTCATCCTCACCACCTCGTAGTAGGTATTGCTTGGAGAATATGGGGTGTGCATCGAAATCTATATCTTTATATCCAAAAGATTTACCGATTTTATGAAATACATTTTCCGGTCGTAACGTGAAGGATGGTAACTGAAGTCTATTGGATTGATACAGAACAACTGTCTGGCTCCGGGTATGAGAACTTTTTCCTCCGCCTGTAGTGTATCGGTAATCAAAAATAGTCAGATCTCTTTCTGAAGAATCTTTGCTCAATACATTGGAAACTTTTTTAGCATGTCCTTTTGAAAAGAGGTGGAAACCGCTTAACGAGGGGAGAAATGTTTCATCCGGTTTTTTCGAGAATGTATAGTGTTCAAACTCTGCAAATGCAGTTAACGCTGCGGTTCGCTTTTTACTATAATATCTGACAAGGAGAATGATCAAAATTATTGCTAAGAGAATTCCGCTGATTATCTGAATAGTACTCATTATCTTACCTCAATTAAGTATAAAATTTTGTCTCTGGAAAGTCGAGGCTTCCAGCTTGGAAAAATGCCGGGTAATAAATGCCGATAGAAATGGCAATGATTCAAGAGACTAAAACAGTAGTTCGTGTGTATCCATGGTTCCATAATCTGGAATATCCTCAATCTGAAGACCCCTGGTTGTTAGCGTTGTATGTACAATTTTACGATTAAAGGGATGGGTGTCAGGATGAGAAAGATACTCATCAACCGGCATCCAGAGAGCCTCAGATATTTCTTTTGGATCCATGATGATTTCAGAATTAAGAGGCTTCAAGCGGCAGACAAAATAGATATCAGATTTTCCATGCCGGTAGCCGTGCCAGTGTCTGAAGCAGTTTAAGGAGAGAAACTCAGAGTGGATACCCGTTTCTTCGAGAACCTCCCTCACCACACCAGTAGCAATATGCTCGCCGGGATCAAGAGCCCCGCCGGGCAGCTTGTAGTGTTTGCGGGTATGATAACGTTCCTGAATGACTAAGATACGGTTTTGATCGTCAATTACAACACCACCAGCACCTATATAGTGAGTGGCATAACCCGGGATATAGGCATCTGGATGCAGCTTCAGGACTAACTGTAATCCTGTATCATCTGCATGATGGTAGTTGAATCCGAAATTTACTGCCGGAGCTACCAGATCAGCACGATTTAGCGGGAGGAAAAGCCATGCAAGCTGCAGTCCCTTTTCGTTCAGCTCTTTCAGTGTCAGATTCAGATCCAATTGGAATTGATCGCTCTTCTCTGCAAGATCTTCTGTGTTGAGGAGTGCTCCCTGAAAGGGATTTATTTCATATGGTATCATCATGGGCATACCCTACAGGGATTTAAGAATTCCATCAAGATGATGATGTGGAAAAACTGCCCTGCACAAATTCCCAATTGCAAGTATATGTACAGTCAAGTATATTGAGAGAAAATTTGCTGAATTCAGGAATATTCGGCATTACATAAAGAGGTTAATATGAGCAAAAAATCATCATTCAGCAAAATTACGACAATTGGAATCGCAGCAGCCTGGTTGATTGCTCTCTGCTTCTATGTGGTCTTATCTTCCGGGGAAGCTCCTGTGCTGGTTTTTGAGCTTCACGCTCATTGAGAATATGATTTTGTCATAATTACTGACATAAAGTAAGATAAAAAGGAGTGCATAAAAAGCACTCCTTTTTTGGTTGAATCCCTGAGACAAATTTTTAAGAAATTGGCTAAATACCGTAGTTTTTTCCAAAATTATCGACTACAAAATCCAAATCCTTATCGCCACGCCCGCTGAGATTTACCAGGATTGATTGTCTTGGTTTTTCCTGAGCCAGTTTGGTAGCAAATGCAACTGCATGGGCACTTTCCAGAGCTGGGATAATTCCTTCTGCTCTACTTAATTCAAAAAATGCATCAAGAGTCTCTTTGTCATCGGCCATTACATATTTCACTCTGCCTAGATCTTTCAGCATGGAGTGTTCAGGGCCGACGCCCGGATAGTCTAATCCGCTGGCAATTGAGTATACCGGTGCTGGTTCGCCTTTTTCATCCTGAAGCAGGTAGCATTTGAATCCATGGATTGTTCCAGGTTTTCCAAAAGTCATAGTTGCTGCATGATCACCCAGAGTAAGGGATCGACCGGCAGGTTCTACCCCATAAATATCGCATTCATTATCAATATAGGCTGAAAAAAGTCCCATTGCATTGCTTCCGCCACCAACGCAAGCTACCAGATTATCTGGATGCTCCCCTGTCATGGAATGAAACTGTTCTTTTGCTTCCACACCTACAACAGCTTGAAAATCCCGTACCATCATGGGGAATGGATGCGGACCAACTACAGAGCCAATACAGTATATACTGGTTATTGGATCCTGCAGGTAGGCGCCGAAAGCAGAATCAACGGCCTCTTTAAGGGTCTTAAGTCCAAATGAGACAGGAATAACTTTTGCGCCAAGAATTTTCATACGAACTACATTTGGATGCTCTTTTATAATATCAACTTCACCCATATGGATTTCACATTCAAGTCCAAAATAAGCCGCTGCTGTAGCCAGAGCTACTCCATGCTGTCCTGCACCAGTTTCCGCAATAAGTTTTTTCTTACCAAGGTATTTAGCAAGAAGAGCCTCTCCCATGCAGTGATTAAGTTTATGTGCACCAGTATGGTTGAGGTCTTCACGTTTAAGGTAGATTCGTCCACCGTATTTTTCCGATAAAGATTTTGCATAGTAAACCGGAGTGGGTCTGCCTTGGAAATGTTTTCTAATAGATCTGAGTTCGGTAATGAAGTCATGAGATTTACTGATTGAGTAGTATGCATCAGTGATTTTATCCATCTCTATCTGCAAGTCAGGGGGAATGAAAGATCCGCCGTATGCGCCGAAATTACCTTTTGAGTCTGGGTTCTGTTTAAAATATCCCATAATATAATCCTTTATTTTAAGATGTTATTTATCGTACATGTTTCTATGCATAGAGTCAACCAAATGTTTCTATGTATAGAGTCGTTTCTTATTTTTAGAATCTTTTCCTGCAGACAGTTTTTCATTGAGTTATAGATTATTTATAGCCATCTCATACACCCGATACTCTTTTGTACGAACCAAATTCAGTTTTTCAAGAGCATTCCGAATTTTCCAGTTGTCTTCCAGAATATAGTTTGCTTCAAGCAGGAACTTCTTTTTAATAAGCGCATCGTAAAGGTTCTTGTAAAGAAGGACATCAAGTCCAAGCCCGTGATATTGAGGCAGAACCCCTAATCCGAATAATCGATACCTGCGGATATGTTTTTTCCCCAGTAAAAGATGTAAAAACCCTGTGGGAAACAGCTTTCCCTTAATAGCATGAATGATGATGTTAGGATCCGGAAAACCAAGTGCATATCCTATAGGTATTCCTTTATCCTGAACGAACCAAATAGCATCAGCATCAAGTATAACCTTCAATCTGCGTACCATATCCTTCATCACAAATTCATCCACCGGAACATATCCCCAGTTATCACTTAATGCGGTATTGGTTATTTTCCATATATGCTCAGCATCGGTCATAAGATTTTTTCTATCGATTCTCCTTACAGAGAACTCAGGATGACGTTCCAGCAATTGCTGTGTGAACCGCCCGATTCTCTCAGGCACCTGATACCCGGTAGATATATCAGCTTCATAGGCCAATAAGTCCTTAATTTTATTCAGGCCAAACCCTTCCATAAGATCATGGTAATAGGGTGGGTTATAAGAAGCCATAAGGACCGGCTTTGAGTCATACCCCTTTAAAAGGAACCCCCAACTTTCGGCGACAGGATGGATGGGTCCCCGCATTGAAGTCATTCCCCTCTTCTTCAGCCATTGCGTAGAGGCGGATAGCAACAGATTGGCCGCCTGCTGATTCTCAACACATTCAAAAGCTCCAAAAAATCCTGTATATGCTTTATAATACTGGTTGAAATTTGCATCAATATATACAAGAGATCTTCCCAGCAGATTTTCCTGATCATACACAAGGAGCAGCAGATAATCATTATCCCTAAGCATGACGTTGGTTTTTCCATCATAAGCATGTCGTTCTTCACCCCACATAGGCGGTACCCAATAGGGATCATTCCGGTAGAGTTCCCGGGGGAAATTTACAAAAGCTTTCATGGTTTTACGATTAGTGACAGGAACTAGTTTCATAGCTAATTATACCACGAAAAATTTAACAATGCCGAAACTTTGATTGAGTTACTCTTTAAATAGTGGTAAATTAATAGAAGAAGAGTTCTAAAATAATGTCTTATAGTGTTTTGTTGTAATCTCGATCTGGAGAGAATTAACAGTGAAAAAAATTATAATAATAATAATAATAATAGTTGTACTACTCATTGCGATTGGAGGAGCTTCAGCAATAATATTTAGTAATATATCAAAGAAATTTAATTCCTATATAGACCAGATAGCCATTGAACATATCGATATGACAAATATCCCGAATGGGATTTATACTGGAACTTCAGATTCTGTCGTTGTGAAAGCTGTTGTTGAAATTGAGGTTGAGGATCATATTATTATGAAAATAGAGATTCTAGAGCATCGAACCGGCCGTGGCAGAGAGGGTGAAAAAGTTATTTATAAAATTCTTGAAGAGCAACGGGTTGATGTTGATGGAATATCAGGGGCAACCTACAGCAGTCTTGTGATTCAGGACG
Organism: uncultured Spirochaetales bacterium; assembly: GCA_964567895.1. Lineage (GTDB taxonomy): Bacteria > Spirochaetota > Spirochaetia > JABMQR01 > JABMQR01 > JABMQR01. Next base: position 5,895 of record CAZMOX010000010.1, read on the forward strand.
CTGTTCAGAAAGCATTACTTGGAGCTGTTCAATAAGAGAGTGAGATATCCTTTAACTTGCCAGCCAGAAAGTAAGAGGGATCGTTAATGCTCCTAACAGAGTTGAGACAACTACCATAGTGGCAGCGAAATCCGCTTTAACCCCATAGCGCAGGGGCAGGACCGAAGCAAATACCGCAGTTGGCAGGCTCGAAGCAACAATTACCACAGTTCGGCTAATTCCGGTGAGACCAAAAATATATGAACCTAACAGGCCGCAGAGAAAACCTCCTGCTATACGTAAAAGCAGTGCTGCAAACAGATGCCGGTTAAAATGAAGTTTTGTCTCTCCCAAAGCGACCCCCACGGTTAAAGCTGCCAGAGGAGGAGCTGCATTTCCGCCAAACTCCATGGTGATCAAGAGAGGATCTGCCAAAGGTAACTCCAAAAAACGAAACGCAAAACCCAGAAAAATTGCCCAGAGAATTGGAGATTTTATCATCTCCTTTAACCCTTTGGTACTGAAACCACCGGCAATTATGAGAATTCCCAATGTGAATATGTATATAGTCTGAATCTGATCATAGATGACAATAAGATTCATAGCAGTAATTCCGCCCCATAACTTCATCAGCGGGATTCCCAGGAAACCAGAGTTCATAAAGATTACTGAAGGGATAAACTGTTTTGCTTCTATTCCGGCAATCCGGGTATAGAGGTAAGCCAGCCCAAGCAGTACAAGGACCATGAGGGTGGCGGCACCAGCCAGCCCAAGAACCATGGATCCGCCAATATCACTGGTATATAGCGCATGGAAGATCAGCAGCGGCATGAGAAAATCCACTATTACTTTAACCAGGGTATCTTGTGAGAGGTGGTATATGCGGGTCAACAGAAATCCGCCGGCAACAAGAATGAGGATTGGCAGAAGTTGTATAAAGGACTGAATAATCATAGCTCTACTATATGCCAAGTTTCCCTGTTTCAGCAACGGGGTTATGCATATGGTGATGGATAAGGAAAATTTGTAAAAAATATCAAAGTATATAAATAGAACTTGTATCAAGAGAAAAATTTAGCGACTCTTTCTCAGCATATACCGTTTTTGAAGCTGGATTATAATCAGTGACACTGATAGAAACACCATTAAAATCAAGTTCATAATCCTGACTTGTTCCCATATAGACACTTTTAGATACCACAGCATCGAGAATATTGGCCTTTCCTATGAAATTTGCGACAAACTCATTTGAAGGTCGCTGATATACTTCCTGAGGAGATCCAACCTGCTGTATAACACCATCTTTCATAATAACAACTTTATCACTTACAGCCATAGCTTCAGATTGGTCATGGGTAACGTAGATCGTAGTAATTCCAACCTCTTTCTGGATTTTTCGAATTTCATCACGCATATGAACACGAAGTTTTGCATCTAAATTGGATAAGGGTTCGTCAAAGAGAAGTACACCAGGATGCATAACCAAGGCTCTAACAAGTGCAACACGCTGCTGCTGTCCACCAGACATTTGTGAAGGGACGCGATCAGCAAAATCATCCATCTGAACCAGTTTTAGTGAATCATTTACGCGCTGTTTAATCTCAGGTCGTGGAATTTTCTGTATTTTTAGCCCATACCCTATTTTACTGGAATGTTTCTCAATATATTCTAGAAGCAAATAACAGAAGCACCATCATTTTTTCTCATCATCCAGAGAATAGGCTGAGAAGAATATCGGACTGGGGATTTCAGGACGCTCGCCCACGGGTGTCTTTTTCATGATCGAGATCATAGATGCATCATAATTGATCCCTTTGCTGATAAGTGCTGCAGCTTCAGTGGGATTTCGTGTCTCAATGGCCTGAACGAACATATCAATGATACTTTTATCAAACTCTTCTATCTGTGAATCATCTTCTGTGACTCCTGATATCGTTCTCCATTTTCGAAGATTGATTAAGACATCCCCTAAAAGCATGATGAGCTTATTGTGGGTACTTGCAAAGATTGATTGCATAAACTTGGCAAATACTGTTCGTGATCTATCCATCAGCTTCTGCAGCACTGGATTTGAATTATCTTCATTCTGCTGCTCCTGTTCGAACATTTCTCTGTATGCATCCAGATGGTTTGAAGCAGCTCTCTTTATCTGAACAATTTCCTGATCAGTTGCTTCTGTTGAGGCAAGTGCGAAAATCTGTGGAAGAAGGATCTGTTCAAACTGCTCGACATCCCAGGCGCTGGCATTATCCCTTCTCAGGCTCGTCATGAGGGCATCGGTGAATGCCTCTGTCTGGGAATAGGAGACGAACATTCCCTTACCATGTTTAACATCGATTAATCCCTGAGCTTTCAGCATCCTTATAGCATCACGGATTACGGCTCGGCTCACCCCAAACTCCTTTTCCAGTTCAGGCTCTGTGGGAAGTGCATCTCCTCCCTTTAATTCACCGATCAGGATAGACTCTTTTATTATTTTACTGACTTTTTCAGGGAGTGTTTCCCGTTTTCCTATGGTATTGAAACTCATTCCTCAACCTCTCCTTCTGTAATCAAAGCCATTGAAGCCTTTTTTTGTGCAGCTATTGGTATTCCTAAGTATAACAGCGCAGAGGCTGCTATGACAATCGATGCAACGATCCATGCAAATTGGATTGAGAAGGTTTGTGCCAGGAAACCCAGAAGGACAGAACCGAATATTCCGCCGGCCTGCAAAAAAAGCGAAGAGAAAGATATAAGTGTTGAACGCTTGTCAGACGGCACCTCTTTGTTGAATATTGAACTCTCAGGAGATCCCTGAACTCCATTAAACATAAACAGTGTGATGTAGAAGAAGGAGAACAGTAAAACACCACTCTGAAAGGCGAGGACAAAATAGAGGATTCCCATTATCAGACGTGAGAGAAAGAGTACTATGGGGTAGTTATCTTTGAAGAGTTTGCATAAGGGTGTTGCCAGTACATTCCCCAGACTTGCTGCAGCGAAGTAGCCAAATGTGAGGACTCCGAATATCCAACTTCCTGTAGAATCACTGATAATACTCTTTACCTGAGGCTGCCATAATTGTTCCAATCCGGAAATGGAGAATCCCCAGGCAAATCCGGTTAGGAGCAGAAGCAGGATGACCGGGTGTTTAAGCCCGTATTGGATAGAAGTCTGTAATACCTCAGGCACTTTTTTGATTCCGGCAGCAATGGTACTCTCTTTATGTTCACCAACCTTTCTCTCTTCTTTAACCAGGAGTGAAGTTGAGATAAATTGGATGATGAGCACTGCTGCATAGCAGATATAATTTGCTGAATAGATGCTTTGTAGGAAGGATGTCTCTGTCACCTTACCAAGAGTCATGGGAAGGAAACCGCCAAGAAGGGATCCAATGCCTAATGCCAGAGGGACAAAAATACCAATCCTGGCCATCTCTTTTTGCAGATTTATATCAGGGTCAATCTTGTAGAACTCATCAATGAAATGTGCATTCATAGTGCCTGAAGAGAGGGATCTGGAAGCCCCATGGAGAACCATACAGAAGAGGATGCCGGTATAGCTGTTCAGGAATAGTATTGCAATTCCTCCGAGAAGCTGGAGGAAAAGCGAGAAAAGATAGACTTTCTTTCTCCCGATTGAGTCAGCAAGTCCTCCGGTAGGGAGCTCGAGGAGCACTGTTGCTGCTGAATAAACTGCAAAAGCAATTCCAATCTGGAGCAATGTAAGTCCTTTTTCCAAAAGGAACAGGGTCATGATGGGGATTATAATTCCCATTGCAAACCAGTGGAAACTCAGATTAAAGCTTGCCAGAATAGACAATCTATTTTTATTCATGCTATTTCTCCTAATTACAACATATCATCGTGTCATCATATGACTGGTTGATTAAAGAATAATCGATCTAAAATCAGAAGTCAATAGCAACATAGATGATCTTTGCGTCAATTTTTAAAATTGACTTATGAAAGAATTTGATATGTTTACAAAAAAGCCATACATTTGTCTTAGTGTATTCTTGTTCTATTTGTGATACTCTGGTTTAAAGATGAGTAGTAGAACTTGTAATATTACTATTAAAGAAGCACTTAAAGTGATGAGGAATATAAAAATGAATAGTTTGGTAGAAATTCCATTTATAACAGCTGCCGCATATCCTGACAGGGTCTCTCACCGTTCTCATGAAGGAAAAGGGTTTGTAGAGAAGACTTATGCTGAATTTGCCCGGTTTATCCGGATTCTTACAGCGGGATTTGATGCATATGGAGTGAAAAAGGGTGAACATATAGGATTTTTTGTAAATAACAGATATGAGTGGATATCCACCGATATGGCGCTTTTGGCATTGAGCAGTGTATCTGTTCCCAGGGGATCTGACACTGCCCCCATAGAGGTGCAGTTTATCTTCCATCACTCAGACTCAAAGTACCTTATTCTGGAAAGCACAAAACAATTGCTGAACCTTGTACCGGTATTCACAGAAGAGGATTGGGGCCGCTGTAAAAAAATATTCATAATCGATAAATCAGAAGGGGTGGAGATACCAACCCAACTAAAAGATTCTGTTGTGTACTATGCAGAATTGCAGGAACGGGGTGAAAAAGCTTTTGCCAAGGATCCCGATATGATTGAACGGTTATCTGCAGAGATGTCGCCGCAGGATCTTGCTACCATTGTCTACACTTCAGGAACTACCGGGAATCCCAAAGGGGTAATGCTTACACACGCAAACTTCATGCAGAATGTGACCGCCAATACACCACGGCTTGAAATTGATCCCAAAAAAGGTGAGACGACCGTTGTAATGCTTCCTTCATGGCATGTCTATGAACGTGCATTTGAGTACTGTGCATTGTTATCCGGTCTAACCTTTGTCTACTCTTCAGCCGGAAAATTTGCCGCAGATCTAGTCAGTCAGAGACCGCAGATCCTCATATCAGTACCTCGTGTTTGGGAATCCATCTATCAAAAAATGATTTTAGCTATAAGTAAAATGCCGGTAGTAAAACGCAATCTTGTATTTCTCTTCATAAAAGTCAATCAAATGTTCCTCAGCTCCCATCAGTATCTACGGGGCTGCTATATAAGGCTGAAAAAAAGATTTTTTCTACGAAAGGCGATTATATGGAGCCTTCACCTGATACGTCTTATCCTGCTTTTCCCCGGGCATAAAATGGCCGGTGTCTTATTTAAACCTTTTCGTGAAAAAGTGGGTGGACGTCTGAGAGGGGCAACCTCTGCTGCCGGTACACTGCCGAAATATTTGGATGAGATATTCAATGCAATTGGGATACCGCTGATAAATGCCTATGGAATGACAGAATGTGCACCAGGAATTCTCTCCCGCACCTTTGGAAGAAATACCTTTGGGACTACTGGAATCCCTTTTGACAATACTGAAGTGGAGCTTCGACGTGAGGATGGTACGATAACTTCGATTGGAGAGAAGGGCGTTCTGTTCGCCCGCGGACCGCAGGTGATGCAGGGGTATTATAAGAACCCAAAAGCCACAAAAGCTGTTCTGGATGATGATGGGTGGATGAATACCGGAGATTTGGCTATTCGTTCAGAGAATGGTGAGCTAATTATTGTCGGCCGGATAAAGGATACGATTGTTCTTATGGGCGGGGAAAATGTTGAGCCGGAACCTATTGAGGAGAAGATGAAAGAGAGTCTCTATATCGACCACGTAGCAGTTGTAGGACAGGATAGAAAACAACTCTCTGCAATTATAGCCTTAAATCAGGATCGCCTCATGCAATTAGCGCAGGATATGAAACTTGCCCCGATTTCTGTACTGGTTGATGGTAAATTCTCCATTGAGCATGATCGGATAACAGAAATTCTTATGAAAGAGGTAAATGCACTGCTGACAAAAGCTCACGGATTTAGACCTTTTGAAAAAATAGCTAAAATTCTACCCGTTAAGAATGATTTTTCTATCGGAAAAGAGCTCACGCAGACATTGAAGATTAAACGTCAGTATATTTCTGAACGATTTAAAGTGCTCACTGACCGGCTGCAGAGCGATGAGAATAACAGGAGAAAGAAGCATTAAGGGACGAAAGTCCTTATGAAACATCATTTTTTATAAGCGCAGAATAGAACAAGTAGAGCATTCCATAGAAGCTGCAAACTACAACCAGTTCAAAGGATTCTTCAAAGATTGTTGCTAGATCACTTGAGAAATTACTGGTGTAGAGATAGGATTCGGTGACTTCAAGCAAGATTACAGCAATGATGCTCAGAGATAATACACCGACAAGGATAAGGATCCTCTTTTTTATATCAGAGGATATTTTTTTCCATAGATCTATAACTACGAAGCTGGTCCAGATGAGACCGATCAGCATAGATGTACTCTCTCCGAAATTTGTAATAGCCTGCCATTTAGGAAACGGCTCGATTGGCTAATAAATCCTCTTAAAATATTACGGTAAGGTCGTTTTCAGATATTCCACCATAGTGTGATAGTTATCACAGACAGTACAGTGGGATGGTGGTATTATGTACCTGTTATGCTAATCGGGAGGATAGATGGCAACGCTAATAATGATTATACTTGCTGTAGGATTCCTGTTTTTCTCAATCGTAAAAAGCAGGAAAAAAACAAAAGAGAGTGTATTAATTGCCAAAAAACTCTTTCTCAATACATTTATTGAGGTTGCAGGAGTCATGGCTCTGGTAGGGCTTGTCCTTGCACTGCTCCCTCCTGACCTTATCAAACAACTTCTGGGCGGCGAGAGTAAAATATTGAGCACCATTTATGGTGCACTCATTGGAACGGTTACAATAATGCCCGCATTCATTGCCTTTCCACTATCAAAATCTCTCTATATGAGTGGTGCTCACCTTGTCACCATTGCTGCTTTTCTTACAACGTTAACTATGGTGGGTGTGGCAACGTATCCTATTGAACTCAGACAATTCGGAAGAAAATTTACTCTGGTAAGAAATGGTATAAGTTTCATAATGGCGTTAGTTATTGCTCTTGGAATGGGGATACTTTTGTGAAAAAAATTATAAAAAAATACAAAATTATTCTCATCGCTGTTGTCTTATATGCAGTCGTTTTCATCTTTAAAAGGGATATTTTCTTAACAGCTGTAAGTATAACCTGGGATTTCCTTCTTGAAATGTTGCAGGTCCTGCCGCCGGTTCTTGTTATTACCGCGTTAATTACAGTTTGGGTTCCTTCTGAGATAATAAAAAGGGGGCTCGGCGATACATCCGGAATAAAAGGTAAACTGCTCTCCCTGTTCATCGGATCAATTTCTGCAGGACCTATTTACGCCGCTTTTCCCGCTGTGATAGTACTGTTTAAAAAGGGAGCGAGTGTATCAAATATGGTTATCATCCTGAGTTCCTGGGCCGTTATAAAAGTTCCTATGATTCTTGTGGAAATCAATTTTCTAGGACTTGGATTTGCCTTTACCCGGGTTGCCTTAACAATTCCAGCTATCCTTATTATGGGTTTTCTTGTTGAGAAACTGGTAAAACGGGAAAATATCGGAGAAAAAACCAGAGATAGCGTAAAATCTGTTAAGGATATTTTTTCGCGACTGCCAAATTTGAATTGTGGGGCTTGTAACTATAGTGATTGCCGTTCATTTGCCGAGGGTGTATTTCAAGGGGAAGCAACCATGAAGCAGTGTGTAATTCTGCAGAAACAAATACAAAATGGGGGGCAGACAATTGGCCGGGAAACAAATTAGTAAGGATATCTTGAGGATAATTACAGAGGTTCTGTCTCTGGTACTTATAGTGATTCTTTTCATGAACGGAAAACTCCAGATATGGTTTGGGGTATTTGCGGTGGGGGTCATCGTATCCCTCTTTGCGGGAAGATTTTTCTGTGGATGGGTATGCCCAATGGGAACCCTGTTTCGTCCTATTGGATGGATCTATAAGAAACTTGGTATAAAACGAATAAAAACTCCGAAATTCTTTAAGAAACCCTGGGTAAGGTTTGTTTTTCTCTTTCTATTTATTGCGGCAATGATTCTGACAAAAGTGCTGCAAATCAAAGTGAACTTTCTTCTCTATATGATTGCCTTCTCTGTAGTGTTGACTCTATTATTTACTGAAGATTTGTGGCATCACCATCTTTGCCCATTTGGTACCATCCTATCAATTTCATCCAGATTTTCAAAGAAAGGGATTAACATTGATGAAAATGCCTGTATCTCCTGTGGAAAATGTCAGAAAGTGTGCCCATCACAATCTATTGTGACACTGGAATCAAAAAAGAGAGTGAATATAGCGAGTGAATGTCTTATGTGTTATAAGTGTCAGGATGTCTGTCCTGCAAATACCTGTAATTACGAAAAATTATAAGGGTGACAAAGAACCTTTCATAAATAGTACTAATTTAGAAAGATCTCTATTATAATACAGTAAACATGGATCAAGGAGCTCTATTATAACTAATTATTCTCTCGAGGAGTTTCCTGTTTTCAAGGATTTTGATTCTGAACTGATGGAGTTGCTGAGCAGACAGGGAAAGATCATTACATTATTAAAAGAAGATGTTGTGCATACTCAGATGGAAAAATGTACTTCAGTTGGGTTTATTTTGAAAGGATCTTTAAGGATGACAAAGATTTTTTCTACAGGGAAAGAGTTTGTTATTCGTAATTTGCCTTCCGGGGAGATGTTTGGGGAGTTGATTTGTTTTTCCGGAAGTAATTACCCTTGTTGGATTGTAGCCACAGAAGATAGTATAATTTTTGAGATTCCGACAGAGTCTATGCTTACGTTACTCCAGAAAAGGATTTTTTTGAGAGCCTTTATGAAAAGTATGTCAAAGAAAAGTCTTCATCTAAGTAGTACTATCGAGCTTCTTTCACTTAAGAAAGTAGATCAAAAGCTGGCTTATAACCTTTTATCACAATATGAAAGAGAAGGCCGATCTTCTTTTAAGCTGCAGGTTTCCGTAACTGATTTAGCTGCACAACTAGGAAGTTCCAGGGAAGCGGTTTCGAGATCGCTTTCTGAACTGGAATCAATGCAGTGTATAAAACGGGATGGGGCTAAGGTAATCATTTTAAATCATGAAAAGCTGGAGAATATCTTAATAGATTGAATTATTTAACAATTCAATCTATTAATGCTGAGAAATGTCAGTAGGTGAAAGCTTCAAAAAATATCTGCTTTTTTTTGACTGACAATTTAGATAATGCTCCAAGCAGAATTTTTCTCACATTTGGTGATGAACAGATGTAGTATGAATAATTCTGAGGGCTTGAAAGAATACTCGTAAGAAGCTCTTCGGAGCAAAGCACTCCATCCTCCTGATACACATACACATGCAAAGTAAGTAGGGGAACAGCTTCTGCAGTCGCCAGTAAATCTGATTCAGCCAACAGCTCATCACGATTGTTCACAGATAGAAAAGCATCAACATTATTCATAGGAGGATTTGTGCGCATATCCTGTATGAGGCTGACAATAGGGACAATCCCGATGCCGGAGCCTATCAGACATACGTTCCCTTTATCGTAGTCTGGAATAAAGTTACCAAATCTGCCGTTTATGCGGGCGATACTTTCCGGTGGAATTGAGTTGATTGAGTTTGTATAGTCACCGAGATTTTTGATTCCCAGTGAAATATTCTTATCTGTTGGGGATGAGAGAAATGAGAACGGATGTTCCTGTTTTGGCAATCCTGGTGAACGCCAACTAAGATAACCAAATTGTCCGGCTGAATAAGAGATGCCTGAACGTGATTGTGAGCGTGATACCGTAGGTTTAAAAGTAAGATAGCTGCTGTCCAGCATATCGGCACGTAATATATGAATGAAAGAGAGGACTCCGCAGACCCTATAAATATTAGTAATATAGCCTTTCTTTAAGAATTTATTAATGTATATAGTATCCATATCATGCTGAATCTGACCACAACGCCGATTCGTGCAGAGATAGATCTTGCTGCAGTTTGTGCCGGAAAACATGTCTTCTCTGAGAAACCGTTGGCAATTACACGGGAAGAATTAACAGCAGGCAGTGGCAATTCCAGCAGATTCAGGATATGCTTCATAGCACATATAAGGATAAGGAGCAGAGTTGCTATGCCTGCAAAAATAGTTGCATTCAGTGCCAGTCCTAGACCTCGTGCCAATTCATCTATTATGCTGGATTCATTTCTTGAAGGTTCCCGATCAGTTGATGCTGGTGTGGTTATTGATGTGATACGAACAGAAGAGGCCGATATCCTACCCTGCCGGGGCTGTCTGCGCTGCAATCTGCTTAAACGCTGCATTGTACGCAAGGATGGCTGGCCAGAATTGAGCAGGAAAATTCTTGAAGCTGATATTCTGATTTTTGCTACTCCCATATATTTTCACCACACAACGAGCTCCTGTAAAAAGATATTGGATCGTTTCCGCTCTTTTGTACATGTTCAGATCACCGAAAATGGATTGATTCATACTCCTCATCAGGAGTGGAATAAGCAGTTAGTTTTGATCTCGGCATTAGGTTCTTCATCAGATAAAGAGGCACAGCCGCTGGTGGACCTTTTTACATCAATGACTGAGATGATGGGAGAGGGGAATCTGCTGCATACCTTGACCGGAACCCGACTGGCTATGGGAGGACAGATATCATTTAGTTCCGAAAAGCTGGCTGATTTGTATGAGAAACTTGGACTGCCTGTCAGGCTGGCTGCTGAAGATGCTTACAGAAATACTGCATTACTTGAACGTGCCAGAAATTTAGGGAGGCAATGTGCAGAGTAGTTGGGCTGGAAAAAGATGATTCGCCGATTTAGTCTATATGGTTTTTTAAAAAACCAGCAGTATTATGATCCATTTATAATTCTAGCATATCTGCAGATGGGTCTTAATTTTACCCTGATAGGAACACTTATTGCTTTCAGGGAGATAGTAATAAATGTTGCAGAAATACCTACTGGAGTGATAGCTGATCTTTTTGGACGACGGAAGTCGATGATATTCAGTTTTATCAGTTATATAGTGAGCTTTTCCGTAATGGGCACTGCAGGGGTAGTTTCATTGGAAAATGATGTGCCTGTCGGTATAGTATTCGGTGCATTAATGGGAGCCATGGTTTTTTTTGGAATTGGTGATGCGTTTCGAACAGGTACTCATAAAGCCATGATTTTTACCTGGCTGCGTATACAGAATAGAACTGATGAAAGAACAAAAGTTTATGGCTACACAAGATCCTGGAGTAAGATTGGCTCAGCTGTCTCGGTAGTAGCAGCAAGCCTGTTTGTGTTTTTCTCGAAAAACTTCATCTATATATTTTTCTTCTCCATAATACCATACCTTTTAAATATAATAAATTTTTTGGGATATCCAAAAGAAGTTGATGGAGATCTGAAAAAAGGAGCAACCTTATCTGATGTATTTCAGCATATAAAAGCGACGTTACGCGCGTCACTACGAGAAAAAAAACTGCGTAGACTGCTCGCTGAATCGATGGGGTATGAAGGTTTTTTTAAGGCAGTGAAGGACTATCTACAACCTATTCTTGAATCTGCAGCATTGCCGGCAGCCACAGTGCTTTTTTCCGGTTTAATTATGACAAATGAGCAGAAATCAGTAATTCTGATTGGTCCGGTATACCTTTTACTCTATACTCTTTCTGCCTATTCCAGCCGCAGGGCATATCTTTTTATCAAAATATCCGGTGATGAAAATAGCGCCTCCCACTTGCTTTGGGGTTTGCTGCTGGGTGTTTTGCTGATCCTGATTCCAGCTATGTATTTTGGTATAACATGGATGGTAATTTGCTGTTTTGTAATTATGTATATATTGCAGAACTTATGGCGCCCTGTTTTAATGAGCCGAATTGATTCATGCAGTGATGAAAATAAGGGAGCAACTATTCTCTCTATTGAATCTCAGGCAAAAAGCCTCTCAACTATGATTATTGCCCCGCTCATTGGATTTCTTGTTGATCTTGTCAGCAGGTATGAGATTGGCAGTAGTGAATTCTGGCCATTGGCTGTCATCGGTTCAATAATAGCTGTTATCTTTTTTGGAACACGGCGAAGAGAGGTAAAAGCTAATTAAATCTGGAAAGTATGAAAAAAATGTATTCCCTGAATTTTGAAATTGGCTCAATTCAGGGAAGGGTCGTTGATCACTCTTCTATCTTCAATGGCAGCTCAGATATGAGACTAATTATAATTGTGAGACAGGAGAGAAATAGTGGTTAGAATTCTACTTTTGGATTTTCCTTAGCTATCGCATCTATCTCAAAGTAGTCCTGTTTTACTAACCCCAGATTTTCAGCGACTATATTTGCCGGAAACATCAGGATTGCCCTATTAAAACTCTGAACAACATCATTGTAGCGTTTTCTGGCAACGGCCAAGCGATTTTCTGTACCTGCAAGCTCATCCTGCAATCTGATAAAGTTTTCGTTTGATTTCAATTCTGGGTAGTTCTCCACTACAACCAGCAGTCTTGACAGGGCTGACTCCATACCATTAGAGGCCTCTGCAGTTTCCGCCACACTCCCGGCGCCGGCAAGTTTACTTCTTGCTTCAGCTATCTGAACAAAAATACTCTCTTCCTGAGCAGCATACCCTTTAACTGTCTCAACCAGATTCGGGATGAGATCATACCTTCTCTGTAACTGGTTATCAACCTCCGCCCAGGATCCCTCAATCTCCTGCTCCTGTGAAACTAATCGATTCCTTGTTGATACATACCAAAATCCGCCAAAAACGATCAGCAGAACAATTATTAACAGTACTATTACTAATGGTGAAATTTTTTTCCCGGCCATACTACTAATTCCCCTTTATTACTATATATGCAAAATATCTTAGAATGATCTGGACGCACCGCCCCCGCCAAAACTGCCTCCGCCGAATCCACCAAATCCACCGCTTCCAAATCCGCCGCCTCGTCCGGATGAACCAAATCCGCCGCCACGGTGACCACGTCCGCTTAACTGTCCAAGCAGCAGCAGGGAGAACAACCTCCGCCTGCCTCCAAGGAGGAAGACAATAATACCCAAGACAAAAATAATTATTCCAATGGAATCGGTTTCTGAGTCATCAGTAACTGCATACTTATCCAAATTTACATTCTTAAGCTCAAAATCACGTTTTTCAGCCAAGGTTGCAGCAATAGCACGGCTTCCTTTAAGCAATCCGCTGGAAAAATTCCCCTCGCGGAAATTAGGAAGTACATGGGTATCGAGAATGCTTCCGGTTAATCCATCAGATAAATCACCCTCCAGACCATAGCCAACCTCAACTCGAACCATCCTGTCCTGAACGGCAAGAAGGAGGATAAGCCCGGTGTCAGACCCCTTTTTCCCGACTCCCCAGGCCTCTGCAAGCCCGATACTATAGCTCTCGATAGGCTGCCCGTCCAGTGAGTCTATCGTTACGACAGCCAGCTCAATATCTCCGCTTTGTTCAAGAGCTATGGCAGCTTGTGCAATCAGCTCCTCGTCTCCGGGTGATATTACATTAGCAAAGTCATTAACATATCCTTTTGGAGATGGATACTCTGCAGCCGAAAGTGATACCGGAAGAAGTAAAAGAAGAAGTAAAAGAAGAAGCAAAAAAACTGCTGTAGTAACCGCATACTTGCCGAAACTTTTTCTGCACAGCTGAATTTTAATCAGTTTCATAACTATCTACCACATCAAGCATTGAGAGATACTGTGTCTGCAGATCGATTACCAGCTCTGGTACCTGCAGGGAAGCATTAGCTGAACCGGATGTACGAAGTTCGAGAAGTTTGGCGAATGTTTCCTGATTAATATCAAACCTTGAAGCCAGCTGAGGAATAAGAGTATCAGTACCACTGGAATTATCGATCCCTGAGGTACCTGCTTTTATATCGGTCAGATTTATTAAGGCTCTGTACAATGAAAGCTGTGAACCTGCCCAATCGGATAGGGTTTTTTTTAATAAACGATTATCCCCTGATGTACCCAGAATAATCTGTCTCAGAGTCTGCACGCTGCCGCGGAGCATTGACTCAACCTGATGGCGTAAATTCTTATTGGCAATTTTCATCTCTATGAAAAGGTCATCACCCTGAATAAGGAGCATAGTGTTTTTTAGTTCCAGATATTCAACAGGAAAAATATCGGAGGAGGTGAGTAACTCTTTTTTTGAGAGAATATGCGGAGTGATTCTGTATTTTGCTAGAGTTTTTCGGGCATTTTTTCCCAATTCAAACAGACGGGCAGGATCAGCATTATCAACAACAATCAAAATATTAATATCGGATACACCATGAACCCATCCTCCCGCTGAAGCACTGCCGTATAAGGCTGTCATGACTAGTGACTCACCATATACCCCAGCAAGGATAGGCATAAAAACATCAATTGCTTTTGTAACGTATGCATCAACTTCAACTTCAACTTCACCATTTTCCATGGACAACTCCTGTATATTCATGAATAAGATTCATTACCCCTATAATAATGAGATTTTTACCGGAAGTACAGAACAACATGTTCACAAATTCGTCAGAAAGAAGCATCAGTAAACGTCCACCGGAAGCAGATGACCGCAGCCCTTGATCAGATAGAACGGAAAATAGGGACTAAGCAGGTTAGAAAGCTGTTTAAGAGCATCACCGGGGACTGTGGGAGTGAATTCATGGATATCAAGAATAACTGCTGTGGCTGTATGCATATAGATTTCCTGTGTAGTACCGATAGCACGTTTTGCAGGGCTTGAAAGAAGGTAGTCCGGTTTAAATCCCAGACGTGTTGTATTTGAATGTTGATTTTTTAACAAACTAGAGTAGACTGTAATACTTAATGCGTAAAGGGGGAAGAGGGTTGAATGTATTAATAGTCCATGATTCAAAGTTCGGCAACGGAGAAAATATAGCAGAAAAAATAAGAGAAGAATTTGAAAAAACAGACTCATCAGTTAAGATGGGTCATGTTCGGGATACTTCATCACTACCCAAAATTGAAGAATTTCCGGATTTAGTAATTGTTGGTGCGGCGATCCGGATGTTCAGAGTAAGCAGTGCATCCAAAAAATGGCTCAAACAATTAGATAAAAGGGCTAGAAAAGGCGGTGCAACAATTGTCTTTGGTGCTGTTTTTCTTACTCATGGGCTAAAGGAAAACTCAATTCAGGGCTTTGGAAGCAGGTATTTGCGGCTCATGCAAAACATGAAGAGCTTTCATTATGTATATCCGGTTTGGCTTTCAGGACAGGTTGAGGGACAGGAGGGACCATTATTGGAACCCGTTCTCCCAAATGCGAAAAAATTTGCTCAATCGTTAGAAAAATGGATGAAAGAGATTAAATTTTAAAAGGGTTAACCCATTAATTGTGTCGCTTCAATTGTGTCTAAGTATTTCTTGACTTCATTATTGTATATCATTATCTTACTAAAAAAGTAGAGTAAGGTAAAAATAATGAAAAAAATTATAATCATTTTTATAGTGTTATGTATTCTCATGGCTGGAACATTATCAGCTGTTTCACTAGAATCACTCAATGAAAAGTTTGTTGCACAAGAATTTGCAATTCCAAACAACACACTGGCATCTATAGACTTCGAGCTGGAAAATATTGATGGGGATCAAGAAAAACTTTCAGACTATCAGGGTAAGGTAGTGTTTTTGAATTTCTGGGCCACCTGGTGTGGACCATGCAAGATGGAAATGCCGTCTATGCAAAAACTATATGAAGAGTTCCGTGCTGACGGTTTGGAAATTGTTGCCGTAAATCTCGGCGAGAGCCAAAAAACTGTGGCAAAATTTCTTGAAGAAAACAATCTGACTTTTCCTGTACTGCTTGATGAAACAAATATGGTTGCAAGTATATATGGGGCAAGAAGTATTCCTACAACATATATTATTGATAGAAATGGAGATATCCTTAGTATGACAGTAGGAACCAGAGAGTGGTTTACGGAAGAAACCGGAGCTCTTTTTTCAGAAATTCTTTCGTATTGATGTAATTCTAACATATTTGAAACTGGCGGTATTGTATGAATGTTAATATCTTAATTGCTTTCACTGCAGGCTTAGTCTCTTTCTTGTCCCCTTGTATTTTTCCGGTAATCCCCTCTTATCTATCGTATATTGGAGGGCTTAGCCTAAATGAACTACAGGTGAGCAGGAAAAGCCGCATCAGACTCTTTCTAAACTCTTTATTGTTTGTAATAGGGTTTACCTTGGTTTTTACCATACTTGGAGTTTTCTTTAGCAGTGTTGGAATAGCATTAAGCGGTGTGACAAAATATATAAATATGGCGGCTGGGGTAATTGTTGTTATCCTGGGTCTAAATTTCATTCTTGATTTTTGGAAAATTTTGAACCTTGAGAAAAAATTTCATTTTAGTAAAAAACCTGGAGGTGCAGTTGGTTCTGTTCTTTTGGGCATGGCTTTTGGTGCAGGGTGGACTCCCTGCATAGGACCTATATTGGCCACAATTCTTTTTCTGGCAAGTGGATCAGGCTCAGTTGGCCGCGGTGCAGGGCTACTTCTTGTCTACTCAGCAGGATTAGGATTACCCTTTATTATTGCGGGGCTGTTTATTGCAAAATTTCAGAAAGTATTTGCCCGGTTGAGAAAACATTTAAATGCAATAAAAATTGGGAGTGGAATTTTTCTTATCTTTATTGGAATACTGATTTTTACCGGACGCCTTTCCAGAATTAATATCTTTCTTTTCAGACTTTCAAACGGACTTGAATCTCTGAATGAAGAGTTCCCGGTAAGTACAGCTATTGTTTCAGGATTGGTATTTCTGATCCCGGCAATTCTCATTGGTATCTCTTTTGTTAAACGTCTGATACAACGAAACAATATCGTTGAAACAGAGGATGAGTTGGAAAGTGGAGAACAGGTTGAAATTAAATTTCCAAGAGGCAGATTGATTTTTACCTCTATATTCCTGGCGTTATCAGTTCTGGTTTTTACCAGAGTTCTGGACATAGGAAGTCTTATAAGCAGTTGGCTCACTTTCCAGGGCTTATAAAGGGAGACAGGAGACAGGAGATGCTTCGGTTCTTTTCCTCCTGTTTTCTGTCTCCGTTCTCCGGGTTTTAAGAGAAAAGTTCTTTAATCTGTTTTTTATAAAGATCCTGAATGGTATGTCTCTTAACTTCCTGTTTCGCAGAAAGTTCCTTACCTACCTCAAAAGTAGTATCAAGTATAGTGAATCTAAAAATATGTTCAAAGCTCTTAAACCCATTTTTTGTACTGACTAAATCGTTAATTTCAGAATTAAACAATTCCTTAACTTCAATAATTTTAAGCAGATCTTCACGGGAGTTGTAAGGAAAATTATTATCTTTACAGAAAACTTCAACCTGATTCATATCAGGAGAGATGAGGGCGGCAAGGTATTTCTTATCCTGCCCAAGCACAACAGCCTGATCAATATACTCAGATTCACGTAGGCGTGCTTCAACCGGAATAGGTTCTAAATTCTCTCCACCGGAAAGTACAATGGTATCCTTTGCTCGTCCACGAATGGCATACTCACCTTTATGCGTCCACACGCCAAGATCACCAGTATTTAACCAACCTTCTTTATCAATTATCTCTTTTGTTAAATCATCCCTTTTGTAGTATCCCATCATAACCTGTTTGCCGCGTGCATATATAACACCCTTATGTCCTGGTTTTGCAGGGTTTCCTTGTTCATCAATAATTTTAATCTCTGTACCCGGGAATGGTGCTACCGTAGAGGGCACTTTATGAGCCATTTTACGTAAACCAATAACTGGACTGGTCTCTGTTAGTCCATAACCGTCTAATAATGTTATCCCTATAGCAGAGAAAAATTTATCAACTGATGAGGGTAAGGATCCG
Organism: uncultured Spirochaetales bacterium; assembly: GCA_964567895.1. Lineage (GTDB taxonomy): Bacteria > Spirochaetota > Spirochaetia > JABMQR01 > JABMQR01 > JABMQR01. The sequence continues at coordinate 23,650 of CAZMOX010000010.1, forward strand.
CCGCCTGATACTCCCGCTTGAAAATTTGTTCCCAATTTTTGCTTAATTGTTTTAAACACCAGCACATCACCAAGTTTTTTTAGCGGGTAAATGAGGAGGAACGGGATAAATGCAATGAGAAGATCCAGAATATACAATCTTTTTCTAAATTGCGGAAGTCTGTTAGTCATCATATCCCGAAGTTTTTTATGGAATACAGCAATCGATACAAAAAACTTAAATAATCCCTGTGCTACAGGACTCTTCTTTTTCACACTCTGATACACCCCGGACATTATTGATTCCCAGATTCGTGGAACTGATCCCATCCATGAAGGATTCAGAGTCTCAAAATCAGGAAGCATAATTTTCCCAATAGGTTTTGAGTAGGCAATTGTTGCTGCTGATCCAATGATTACATACTGCAGAATACGTTCAAAAGAGTGCCATACGGGTAGAACTGACAACCAGCGATCACCAGGCTTTACATCTACAACTTTAGGGATTCCTTCAACCTGATGAAGGAAATTTATATGACTGATCATAACTCCTTTTGGTTCTCCGGTTGTTCCTGAAGTGAAAATTATTGTAGCAAGATCTGCACCGAAACCTTTTCCAATCTCTTTTTCAACAAGCTTAGGCTTCTTCTTATGAATTCCCTTTCCCGTATCAAACACTTCCTGGTATTTGAGAATATGTAAACCGGAGATCTTTGCAGATTCTGTAAGAACAAAATCTGGATCAAAGATAATAAGTGTTTCCAGAACAGGTAATTTTTTCTTTAATGCAAGAATTTTATCCAATTGTTCTTTGTTTTCTGCGAATGCAATTCGGCATTCTGAATAGCCGAGTATAAACTCAACCTCATACGGCATGGCGTCTCTTCCCCGGGGGACATCTGCAGCTCCTAGTGAAAGAATTGCAAGATCAGTTATCAGCCACTCTTTTCTGTTATCAGAAATTAATCCAATGTGATCCCCACGTTTAACCCCAAGATCAATCAACCCGGCAGCAAGGATAAGTACTTCCTGATAAAAATCCTTATAAAGTGTTGGAATAAATGTTCCCAGACCATCTTTTGAGAGTTGCATTTCAGTATCTGGATACTTTTGCTGAATTTCCTGCAGCATTTTAGGAATTGTTTCGTACATCGTATACTCCTTGTACAATACGAATAAAGTTGTGTTGAAACTCATACTATAGAGGTAGACACTACAACTTTTCTTAGTTTTTACTCTGTTTTAGTTGGGATTACCATAATTATATATGGTTAAAACTAACTATAATCTTACTATACAACATTTTTTATGACAAATAAATATAAATATGTCATAATTAATTTATCACAGCAGCTATTATTGAGAATCTTACTATTGCCGTAAGACAATATTCAATAGTATTATAAATATGGTATATTACAAAAAGTAGTCGCTGATGAAATAATCAGCATGGGGTAATAAACCCTGCGATGATAATAAACGGAGGGTTTCCCCCAGTGGAAGTTAAAAAAGGGGCGAAAAGCATGATTCCGCGATTTCTCACTAAGCTAAAAGATCTTCGTTCATTAGTAACCCATTTGACCGAAGAGAATGAACAGCTCAAAACCATTCAAAAAGGGAAAGTCGATACATTTAAACAACTTTTTAATCAAACTCCCAAAATAGCAGTACAAGGCTATAATAAAAACAGGGATGTCGTCTTCTGGAATAAGTATAGTGAGGAATTATATGGCTATACTTCTGAAGAGGCTTTAGGGAACAAACTTGATGAGCTGATAATCCCGGATGAGATGCGCTCTGATGTTATACATTTGATAGATGAATGGATTGAAAATGATGTACCCATTGATGCGGGTGAACAGTGGCTTCTTCATAAAGACGGGTCAATGCTGCCTGTATATTCGCAGCATGTGCTGATCAGAACAGGGGAAGATGAGTGTGAAATGTTCTGTCTGGATATTGATCTCCGGGAGTTGAAGAAAACTGAGGAGATGCTGGCACAAGCCCGTGTTTTGTACACCCTGGATTCACTAACTGGTTTGAAAAACAGATTTTATTATAATGAAATAATTGATGATTATCTTGAGAAAACACGTAACAGTGGAAAGCTTCTCGTATACTGCCTTTTGGATCTCGACAACTTCAAGCTCTACAATGATACCTATGGTCATCTAAAGGGAGATGAGGTGCTAAAAAAAGTTGGAAATGTTTTGCATACTTGTCTTACCCGTCCTGATGATGTAATTGTCAGATCCGGCGGTGAAGAATTTCTTATAATGTATACCGTTAATAAGAATCACAACTTCCTTGGGCCTATTGAAAATATTCTTCGACAGGTAGAAGAGCTGCAGATAGAGCATGTGAGGAATCTGGATTTTAAAGTTATTACTATTTCCGCTGGAGCAGCAATAGTCGATTTTTCTCAAGATTTACCCTTGAAAAGGATATCCGAGATAGCCGATAATGCATTAACTGCTGCTAAGGAAGCCGGTAAAAACAACTATGTTCATACTTTGAGTGTTCCAAGCTAACTAATTGTTTAGATTTATTACAAAATCATCATTCAATTGAAATATTCTTACCTCTCTTTTTCCTTGTTTACTGCAAGTTCGTGGGGCATAATACGTTTTACTGGTCTGAAGTAGGTTCTGGGAGAGTATTCATACAGATCAGAAACTCTAGTCATATAGATACAGGCATACTCTTCTACTTGTTCGGCATAGAGACTCTCTTCTGAACCTGCTCTGAGAATTTCCCCCCAGTATGGATTGAAATATTTTTTGTATCGTATGATTAATTCTGATATCTTTGCGTTGAGCTGATCCATTTCCCGAAAAAAGGCATCCACCGTTTTGTAATGTTTTGGAGATCCCTCATATCGTAAAATGTCAATTTCGTTTATCTTACGTTCTAATGCAGATTTTTGAATCATCAGATCATCAATTTCACACTGAACACCATACGAATTTCTTAACCCGGTCATCTCTTCCTCAAGATCACCAAGCACCAGTGCAGTTCGCCATGCACAGTGTTTTTTAATTGAGACAACATCACCATAAATATGATCGCCGATATAAAGGATTTCCTGTCCTTCCAGTCCCATATCATCCTGAAGCCGTTTATAACTGCCTCCCTGATAGATTCCTTCACGAATAGATCCAGTATAATTACTCATTAATCCTGATTCAGAATCAATCTTCAAAAATCTATTATCCCGTTCAAAAAAGCGTGGTTTATCAGCAAAAGTTATTACAAGATCGAATACATCCCTCCAGCTTGCATGTTTTTTCAGGTAGGGGTTTATGGCAAAATCAAGTAATTCCCGGGTATATTCATAGTCTGAATTTGTTATAATCATAAGTTTTTTCCCGTAATCTTTGTATCGCTCAAGCACCATCGCAGTTTTCGGATCATTAATCACATATTTCCCAAAATTTTTTATTATAATATTTTTCAGTGAGCCGTTTTTATGAAGCTCATCAATGGTATTCATGATATCACGGGCAAGACGGCGGTAATCCGGGATACGGACACCATCCTCTTTTAACTGCACCAGCTGTGAAAAAAGTACTCCGTACGAGATTGCGAAAGAGGTATCCAGGCTTTGAAAGTCTTTATCCGAGAGATCAACAGCTATATTACTGTATAAATCATTCTGTTCCCGAAAAGGAACCTCCCGGAGTCCATGATATGATGATTTTACTTTATTATAGCGGTTAAGCTGGAGCAGGTTTCCATTTCGTTTATCCACTACCAGACCGACAATGGCACGTTCAAAATCAAACTTTTGAGTCAGCAGGATTTTCGGATAATTATATGCGTTTACCAAACGGGTTAGGGCAAGTGTATGGGTCAGTTTCTCGAATTCTCTGGTATAATAGGGTACCAGTGTATAATCCATATCGAAACCGATCAGTTTAATCTTTCTTAAGTTTAGGGTTCTGTTAACAAATACAGACATTTGTATCTCCTCCTCTTTGAATATACTAAATGTTCAGAATAAATAGTACTACTTTTCTATTATATACTATCTGTCTCGAAGCCTGTGAGATTTTAGTGAATATATAACCCACAAGCTTCGTTGTAGTTTATACAGGTTGCTGATCAGGAATTTTCTTACTATATTTATATATATATATAAAAGGAGAAAAATAATGAGTATAGATAAAGAGATGCAGGATGCAATCAATGAACAAATCAATGCTGAAATTTATTCAGCCTACCTCTATCTTTCAATGAGCAGTTGGTTTGAGGATCAAAATCTAGCTGGATTTTCAAATTGGATGCGCTGCCAGTATTTGGAAGAGTCCATGCATGGGATGAAACTCTACAATTTTATCAATGAACGGGGTGGAAGAGTAGTACTTAAACCAATTGCAGGTCCTGAAACTGATTGGGAATCATTTGATGGTGTATTTGAACAGGTTGCCGAGCATGAGGCACATGTTACTAAATTGATAAATAATTTAGTTGCAATTGCACGGAAGTTAAATGATTATGCTTCAGAGAGTTTTTTGATGTGGTATGTAGATGAACAGGTTGAGGAAGAGGCGACAGCTGATGAAATCCTAACCAGGCTAAGAATGATCAAAGGTGATAACAATGCATTGTATACTCTTGATACGGAGCTGAAATCCAGAGCTCCTTCTCCTGCAGCTTTACCAACAATTCTTGGTCAGCCAGTAATGTAAGTTAATAGATACCTTTCATTTTGAGATTGGTTTCTTTGTTTTACGATCTCTGTTGGTGTTTTTTCTGATATAATCTCTCTCTTTTTCCATAAGAAGGTACTGCTCTTGAATATGCCTGGAAAATTTTCGAATCTTAATACTATCGAGTGTTTTCATTCTGGATTCATCAAAACTAATCTGTTTAAGAATTCTTCTCTCAAAAAAAGAGAGTTTTTTGGCGTAAATTATCCCGCCCATCAGTTCAACAAGATTGAAAGAAGATAAAACATTAGCAGGAATATCATTCTCCAGAACTAATTGAGTCTCCTCATCGCCAAGGATTGAACAGCAAAAAAGGCATGAAATAATTTTCTTACTTGCCGGACAATTAGTGGTAATATAGTCTCTAATGCTATTTTGGATATGTCTATCATGAACTGAGCAGCCGAAAACGATACAGTCATATCCTTCGGGGGAGAGGGGGTCGCTACATTCTATATCATAAAGATCCGCAGGAGTCTCTAAGAGAGAGATGATCTCTTTTGCTACTTTCTGCACAGTTCCGTGCCAACTTGAAAAAATTACCAGCAACTTCATTATATTGCATTCTATTATGAACAAGCTAAACAGACAAGGAGGCAATTTCAGAATATTCCAAAACAAATCTTGATTTTTTTAAGTATATTTTAAGACTTTATTGAGAAATCGCTCTACTCTTGGGTTGTCTTTGGCTTCGAAAATTTCCTGTGGAGTCCCCTGAGCCGTAATGCCTCCATCCGAGATGAATAAAATGTAGTCTGCTGCCCGCCTGATAGCGCAACAGGGTGTTTGGTATGTATTAACGGTATCGAAGCTTGTGGAAAAATTTAGAACTATTCTTTATACTGGAATTATGAATAGTAAACAATTTTTTGGAATAGTTGAAATTCGCACAAAACTCATCAGTATGAGCACCTTCTTTATGGGTACACTATATGCCTATTTACGAACCGGAGAATTCAGTGTACTGATATTTTTTATCATGATGTTTTCAGTTTTATGTGTAGATATGGGGACAACAGGCTTTAATGCGTATTATGATTTTAAAAATGGAACTGATGATGCACGGAATAATGTGGAAAAAAACAAAGTTCTGCTTCATCAGGGAGTTGATGCGCAAAAAGCCCTGAGAATTTCCGTTGCACTGTTTCTGCTGGCCGGGATCTCGGGGATTATTATTGCCTATCTTACCAGTTGGTATGTACTGGTTGTGGGAGCAGCCTGTATGGGAGTCGGGTATGTCTATACTGGAGGACCCTATCCAATTTCCAGAACACCACTGGGAGAGATAGTTGCCGGCGGATTTCTCGGCACCGTACTTTTTGTACTCTCATTCTTTGTACAGGTGCAAGAACTTACCTGGGCTATGTTTTTTGTCTCCCTTTCATCATCTGCTGTTGTAGCCTCAATATTAACTGCTAATAATAGTTGCGATTTGGTTGGTGATAAAGAGGTCGGAAGAAAAACACTCTCAATTCTGGTAGGTGCAAAGATTAGTGAATGGCTTATCTATTTATTAGGGGTTGGTGCCTATGTGTGGGCGGGAATTATGATAATAGTTGGTTATTATCCGATTGTTACTGCACTGTTTTTTACCGTGGGGTTGATATTAGCTGGTTTTATTTACCGGGGAATGCACAAAATAGGCTACAATTTTAATACAAAAGATCAAATAATGGGAAACATCGCTAAAGTCTATCTGGTTTTCACCCTAATGACTCTGCTCGGACTGGGTGCAGCAGTACTAACAGGATAAAACCCTCTGTCGCCGATATTACCAAAATGCTGAGAAGGAGGAAGTATGAATCAGGAAAAAAAATCTCTCTATATCCTTTGGATTTCAGGGGATCCGGTTACTGCTGAGAAAATGGTATTGATGTATGGACATAATGCATTGTTAAAAGGCTGGTGGGAAAACATTACTATAATAATCTGGGGAGCATCTGCCGCTCTTGTTGCCGGGAGTGTGCCTATTCAGGAAAAAATTGGACAGATGATTAAAGATGGTGTCGATTTTTCTGCCTGTAAAGCATGTGCTGACCAGTTGGGTGCATCTGAGACGCTGGAATCTATAGGAGTTGAGGTGAAATATTGGGGTGTTTCTCTCACAGAACTTGTCAAAGAAGAGAAGTATCTACTTACTATTTAATACTTTGACTGTTCATGTGATGCAGGGCGTATTCAAAGACTCTGCAGGCGCGTTCCTGCTGGAGCGGGGAAATAGTAAAAGTTGATTCTTGAAGATCCTCACGAAGACTTCTGATAATTCTGATTACATCCCGCTGATCCAAGGGTAAGTCATTGCTGGAAACAGCGGTTTCAATCTCTCTGCTTCTAAATATTCCATAGAGAGGGAAGGATATAGCAAAGCGGTATTCAGATATTGCCGGTAGATTGTATTTCGCGAATACACTTATAATTACGGCCTCTTCAGGAGCCAGGTAGGGTTCTCCTACTGTTTTGAAAAATTCAAAATCACCCTCTTCCAGCAGTATACGAACTTTGGTGATTATAGCCGGCTGCAGAGTGTTGCGCTCCCGATTTCGGCTGAACATTCTGCGAACCGGAATCCATTGTGATCTATTTTTTTTGTTCTCAGGATTCCGAATTTCAACCTGAGAATCCAAAACAGAGAGAGCGGTCTGAACATTTAGTGAAAGGGTATCAATTCCAAGAGCTCCGCCGATAGTGGCCTGAGATCGGATAACATATGATCCTGATTCTCTGCAGGCTCGGGCAAAAACCGGATGAAGAATATGCTGTCCAACTTTTAGGATTTGTTCAATTGAAACTTGTGAACCAATTTCAAGATATCTTTCAGATCTGCTGATTTTCTTTAGTTCCTGCACATTTCCCAAGAAGATAATATCAATTCCATCAGATGCCGGATACACCCGGATACTGCTCATGATTGCGGTTCCACCTGCCCATAGCAGTGCTTGAGGGAGCCGGCTGCGTAATAGGGTAAGTTCTGTCAGGCTTGAGGGGTTATATACTGCTGCTGCCTTAACTCCTTCGTACACGACGCCTCCTTCGGTATTTTACCGCAGTTTCCACAATTTTAACTAAATCTTTTTCATCGATACATGAGCATTTATTTATGGAGAGCATGTCTAAAATATCATCAACCTCCGGTGCGCTGTTTTCATGAATTACAGACTCAATGAGAAGTGTTTTTGAAGCCATACAATAGGAACAGGGTTTTACACCTGCTTCTTCATAGCCTCGTGCAACATCATTATAAAATCTGGTTTTTGCATATCCCTCATACGTGGTGATTTCTTTATCTCGTATTTTAAAAGCCGGAACCATGCAGGCAAGAACAGGATGATTATCCAGCAGAACAACACAGTTTCCGCAATTTCCTTTTCCACACCCGGGACTAAGGCTGGTTAGCTCAGAGTCTTCAACGAGAAGAAGCACGAGGGGTTTGTCAGCATAGGTGTTAAAAACAGTAGTTTTTCCATTTATTTTGCATGAAATTTTCACATTTTACTCCCATGCTCAAGAATTTTCAGTATATCACCAGATCCAAAAGGGAGAGAGGCTGCCTGATTGTTGAGAGCCTGGGATACTGCAGCTGTATAGGCGGCGGCAATAAGACCGTATGCGGTTTCTGTTGCTGAGGTGGGGAGTCCCGTATCAACCTCTTTAATAAAAACATCTATCACCGGTTGACTGCCAGATCTTACCTGAGCTCCTCCGCAGCGGTCAATTCCTTCATGAAGAGATTTCGTCAGTGCTGATGCAAGTTTTTCCGGACGGAAAATCCTACCGCATTCAAACGAACCCCAGGCTCCTATAATTATAGGTTCAAGGGTGATTGTATCGATTTCAAGCTCGACAATTACCGATCCCCAGCTAAGACCGGAGAATAGCTGGCGTTTGGTTTCAAGATTTCCCGGCAGCTTAAACCCCCGTTTAACTTTGATTGGCAGAGGTTTAATGAATCGCTGACTCTTTATGGAATCACAACATTTGTCAATTAAATTAGATATATGATGTATTTCTCTGCGTAGAACATCCGGACCAGTGTCCGGGACATGTGCGGTATCACCGTATTCAATGGTAATGTGAGAAGTATCAACTCCGAGAGCCTCACTAATTATGATTTTCCAGATCTTTTCCGCTTCGGGTTCAAAAATGCTTAATGAGACAGTTACTGCATTGTTTGCTTCCAATATTACGGTAATTGCGTGTTTTTTCTCCTCAGAGAAAACTCTGCTGAATCCGCTAATTCCATATCCGCAGGCTATCCCTATTCCACGTGCATATCGGAAAAACGGGGAAAGATTCTGCTGTTTTTGCCGTTGCATTTCATACACTGCATGCTTTCGGTAAAAATCTGATCGCTGTGCGGTATTTTCCAGCAACTCTTTAAGCAGTGCGTACTTAATTTTTGTTTGATCGGCAGGTCGGGATTTGCTGCTTTTTAGGTGTTTTAATCGCCATACGAGGGGATTCGACTGAGTCAGCATGGTAATATGAGAGGCGTGTGCCTCGGCCGAATACATTGCAGATGAGAATCCAAGACCCCGAAAGTGATGTCGGGGAGGTGTTGGGGTAGAGAGCAGGCGAATGGTCATTCGAATGCCTTCAATATCATAGAGAGGGGCTGCCCCGGCAGCAATTTGTTTAATCATCTCTTCAGCAAAAAGGGCATATGCTCCAATATTTACCTGGATCTCAATAATTTCAGCCAAAGGTTCGTGATCTCTGTTAAGTGCTGTTTTTCGGGTAATTGCTGATTCTGGCCGGTATGACGGTTCAGAACAAATTAGTCTTGTCGGCTGACCTGTTTTCATTGCGGCAACAGCACATAATGCTCCATATATTGAGGGATAGATTAATTTCTCATCATGTGTCGGGTGGTATTCGGTTTGGTATACAGTAACTTTTCTTTTGGGAACTCCACAAACTTCAGAAATAACATTCCTGACATGAAACGGCCACTGAGTGGCAGCATGCACTATCAGTTTATCATTGATATATTCTACCAGTGTCCCGGTGGGAGCTGTAAGAGGTGATTTTTCCGGTCCGGTAATATAGGTTTGTTCGATAATTGAATCTGCTTCAGCAAATAATTTATCAGGATTTCCCCAGGTAATTACTTTTTTAAGAATTTCTGTAGATACGGTTTTTGTAAGATGGTCTAAGGCTGGAGCTGGATTATCAGGCTTTTTATCACTCGCAATTGTAGAACTTTCCTGAGTCTGGTTGGGGTCATCAAACTCCTGTCCGAATTTCAGCTGAAGCTTTTCAGTATCGGTATAATTAATGCGTATATAGCTGGCTGCTGACTGTGCAGCTTCACTGGAAGGGGCGAAAACAGCAAGGATTGGCTGTCCTTTATAGTTTACCGTCTCACTGGCTAATAATGGGAGGGTAGTATTTAGTATTTTTACTGCATTTGAACAAGGGATATCTTTACTGGAGATTATGAAAATATCCTTGGGAAAGTCGGGGAGATCTATAGAGGCAATGGTGCCGGATGGAATATCCGAACGTACTATAGCTCCATAGAGTAATCCCTGTCGTTTGATTGCACTGATGTAATTTATATTTTTTGTCATCGTTATTATAAAAATATCATGTAAGTGTTTGAAACTGCAATGAAATACGGTAAAATAGTTGTCATGAACAGTAAAATCGACCCAATAAATCAAATAACAGTAATCTCGAACAAACTTCAGGAGTTTCAGGATGCATATTACCGTATAGGAAGGCCCGAAGTCAGTGACCTTGAATATGATAGATTGTTTGATGACCTGTTGCGGCTGGAGGCTGAGTACCCGGAACTGCGACTGCCTGATTCGCCCACCTACCGGGTTGGCTCGGATCTCACATCCGATTTGCCCGAAGTTTCTCATACTATACCTGTATTGAGTCTCGATAAGGCATATTCTCTTGAAGAAATTTTGGATTGGATGCAGAAAACAACAGTTAAAGGGGGTAGGGAGCTCTCTTTTACCGTTGAAGAGAAAATAGATGGAGTTTCGATAGTACTCTATTATGAGCAGGGTCTATTGAAAAAAGCGGTCACCCGGGGTAACGGTTATGTGGGGAATGATGTTACTGCTAATATCAAAACTATTCGCTCTGTTCCAATAAAGTTGAAGGAGCCGGTCTCTTTTGCTGTCAGGGGAGAGGTTTATTTACCGGTTGAGGCATTTGCACAGTTGAATAAAAAAATGGATGTACCTTATGCGAATCCCCGAAATCTTACTGCAGGGACTATCAGAAGAATTAAAAGCAGAGAGGCTGCTGCAGTACCGTTGGAGATATTTGTATATGAAGGGTTCTTTGAAGATAATGACCAGCTGGAAACACATGCAGAACTAACGCTGCGGCTTAACGATTTGGGTTTTAGGATAAATCCCCGATTTGGAATTTTTACCCGGGAAGGAGAGTTTAATCAATCCTTTTTACCTGGTTGGTCAGTAGGCGCATTCTCTCAGTTAGGTGCTTTTATTGAGGATGCTGCTGCATCAAGAGAGAGACTGGATCATGAGATTGACGGTTTGGTGATAAAAGTTAATGAATTGGATGTTCGTGAAGAGTTAGGGGTTACCGGGCACCATCCCCGATGGGAGATTGCGTACAAATTTGAGTCTCCGGAGGGAGAGACTGTAGTTGAAGGGATTGATGTGCAGGTTGGCAGAACCGGGCGGATTACTCCGGTAGCCAGGGTTAAACCGGTAAAGATTGGCGGGTCAGTTGTCTCCAATGTAACTCTGCACAATCAGGATTATGTTGATATTTTAGAACTTTCTTTGGGAGATACCGTTGCTGTTTCAAAACGCGGAGATGTTATCCCGGCTGTTGAACGGGTGCTTGAGAAGAATGAGCAGGGGAACGGGATTTGGAAAATTCCTGCTGTTTGCCCCTCCTGTGAAACAGAGCTGCAGAAGATTGGTGCACATACTTTTTGTACGAATTCTGAGTGCCCGGATCAGATTTTTGGGAGAGTACGGTTTTTTACGGCTAAAGCACAAATGGATATTGAGAATCTCGGTCCGGAAACAATTCAGTTCCTGATGGGTGAGGGATTACTGAAAGATGTTCCTGATATTTATCAGATAGATTACAGGGAATTGGCAGGAAAACCCGGTTTTGGAGAAAAAAAATGCGATTTGCTGATGAAAGGTGTTGAGGATAGTAAGAACAAGCCATTTTCATCGGTTTTAGCATCACTTGGCATTCCTGATTTGGGGAAAAAAGCGGTTGAACTTCTTCTTGATGACGGAATTCTTGATATTGACTTACTTTTTAAGATTGTTGATGAGGCTGATGCAGAACATCTTGTTGGGATAAAGGGTTTTGGGGGAAAGACAGTTGCCTCTATTCTTAGTGAACTCAGTAAACCAATTGTGAGGGAAAGGATAAGGCAGTTAAGAGATGCTGGATTGCAGTTTGAACAGGAAAAGGCAGCTACTGACAATCTTCCTGATCAGATTTTTTCCGGACAGGTATGGTGTGTAACCGGAAGTTTTATCAATTTTACCCCTCGTTCAAAAGCAATGGATGCCGTTAAGCTGAGGGGCGGCAGAATTGTAACCTCAGTAACCGGTAGTACAACGCATCTGTTGGCAGGAACCGGTGCCGGTAGTAAGTTGAAAAAAGCTGTTTCGCTAAATGTCGCGGTGGTTACCGAAGATGAGTTCATTGAAATACTGAATTCAGGAGCTTAACAAAAACGATTAGTTAGTGTAGTATCCTCAAATAATAGCTAAAAAGGGGATGCCGCAATGAATACTATTGCAAAAGAATTAAATGATATCCTGCGGGGATCTGCAGCAGCAGAGCTGCTTTCCGGAATGGGTCGGGAAATGTTTTTTCCAAAAGGTATAGTTGCACAATCCGGTGAGGCGAAGCAGAAAGCATATATGTATAATGCAACTGTTGGTATGGCAACACATAAGGGTAATCCGGTATTTCTTCCCTCGATTCTTAAAGAATTTCATGGGATGGAAAGTGATGATATTTTTCCCTATGCTCCAACTCCAGGCGATCCCAAATTACGACAGGTTTGGAAGGATGAGATGGTCCGGAAAAACCCGGGGCTTGAGGGGGTTGATACCTCTCTTCCTGTTGTTACCGCTGGTTTAACCCATGGAGTTTCAATTGTTGCTGATCTTTTTCTGGACAGCGGGGATACTATTATTATTCCTGATATGTTCTGGGGGAATTATCGATTAATATTTGAAGTACGCAGGCAGGCTGAGATTGCTTCCTTCGGTTTTTTTACCAAAGAGGGTACCCTGAATCTTGATGGACTTGCAGAAGTGATTGAGAATGCTCCCGGCAATAAAATTATGCTTATAGTAAATTTCCCGAATAATCCTACAGGATATTCGCCATCAGTTGAAGAAGCTAAAGCCCTGACTGCACTGCTTGTGAAGCATGCTGAAGCCGGAAAAAAGATTCTCATAATGACAGATGACGCCTATTTTGGGCTTTTTTATGAGAAAGGAACCTGTACACAGTCGCTTTTTGCATACCTTGCAGATGCACATGAAAATATTCTTGCCGTCAAAGGTGATGCAGCTACAAAAGAAGAGCTTGTATGGGGCTTCCGGGTAGGTTTTCTTACATACGGCGGTAAAGGCATGACTGAAGGTCTGTACGATGCTCTGGTTAAGAAAACTATGGGAGCTATACGGTCATCAGTCTCAAACTGCAGTCGACCTGCTCAAACTCTTCTTCTGCGCGGGATGACTAGCGGAACATACAGTACAGAAAAAAAGGCAGCTTTTACGCTTCTGGCAGCAAGGTATCAGGAAGTGAAAAAGGTTCTCTCGAAGTATACGGGGAATAACCTGCTTCTTCCCATGCCGTTTAACTCTGGTTACTTCATGGCTTTTACCTGCAGCGGCAGTGCTGAGGTGTTGCGGATTTATCTTCTGGAAAAATATGGTATAGGCACAATTTCTATTCAGGATACCTATCTCCGTATAGCTTATTCCAGTGTGGATATTGAGAATATTGAGAATCTGTATGATATTTTGTTTAAAGCGGCAGAAGAGGCATGGAGCTAAAATTAAAGATCTACGTAGTTAATGAGCAAGGTGAAAAATTCCTTGGTATAGGGACAATATGGCTCCTCCAGGCAATTGAAGCGGAAGGATCGATTCATAAGGCAGCAACTAAGCTGGCAATTTCCTATACTAAGGCACTTCGGATGCTTAAGTCTCTGGAGACCAGTCTGGGAAGAGATATTCTGATTAGACGTAAAGGCGGGGATAGCCGCAAGGGCGCAGTACTAACAGAATTTGGTAAGGATATTATCTCCCGATATGATACATTTCAGAAACAAATTAAGCATAATGCGGAGGCTGCTTTTAAAAATTTTGCAGATTCGTTGAATTAAAGAGTATCTAAAGATAGGAGTTATGCATGGCAGCCAGCAGATCGTATGATTTTTCAGTAGAAAAATTGGGGAAAGCAACTATTCCTTCACCCATCATGATGTCTAAAAATATCGGTGATAAATTTGCAAACTATGTAAATGAATCAGAGAGCATCTTATATCAGATAGATGCAAACCTGACTATCGGGGAGACAGCAGTTTCCCCGCAGCAGAATGCAGTTGAACTTGCCGGTCCGCGGGAGCAAATATATTTCAATCCTGCACATGTGCATGCAGCAATTGTAACATGCGGTGGATTGTGTCCTGGATTAAATAATGTTATTCGGGCGGTAGTCCGCTGTTTTTGGTATCGGTATAATGTTCGGAGAATCAGCGGGATTCAGTACGGTTACCGGGGGTTGCTTGCAGACAGCCAGTTTGAACCGGTTATTCTGGATCCGGATGTAGTCGATGACATCCAGATGAAAGGCGGTACTATATTAGGCTCCTCACGCGGCGGGGGTGATAAGGTTTCTGAAATTGTAGATTCTCTTGAACGGATGAATATTAATGTACTGGTTGCGGTTGGTGGAGACGGTACTCTTAGGGGTGCTGATGAGATTGGTCAGGAAGTTATAAAACGGGGTCTGAAGATCTCTGTAATTGGAATTCCCAAGACTATTGATAATGATCTCTCATTTATTCAAAGCTCTTTTGGTTTTGATACTGCCGTCTCTACAGCTGTTCAGTCTGTACGTGGTGCCCATGTTGAGGCCCATGACAGTATTAACGGCATAGGTTTGGTAAAAGTTATGGGCAGGGAGTCCGGTTTCATTGCTGCACATACGGCCTTGGCAATGAGTGATGTGAATTTTTGTCTTATTCCTGAAAATCCTTTTGATCTTGAGGGTGAGAATGGATTATTAAATCATTTACGAAAACGAATCCTGGATCGGCAGCATGCAGTAATACTTACTGCTGAAGGAACTGGTCAGGGATTTATGGAAAAGTCATCCGTGAAGGATGCGTCCGGGAATAAAAAACTTCACGATTTCGGAATTTTTCTGAAGGAGAGAATTGCAGAATATTTTAAAAAAGAGAATATTGAGGTGAATATTAAATATATTGATCCCAGTTATATTATCAGGAGTGCTCCGGCAAATCCCAATGATTCAATTTACTGTTCACGGCTCGGTGCACATGCGGTACATGCTGCAATGTCTGGACGTACCAGAACCTTAATCAGCCTTATGCACAATCGATTTGTACACATTCCCATTGAGATTGCAGTGGCCGAGAGAAACAGGGTAGATACTGAAGGAAGTCTTTGGCGGGATGTCCTTGAAAATACCCGGCAGCCGGTATCCATGCAGAATATGTAATCGATACCATGGATTCACTCTCTAAAAGCATATATGGGGTCTTGGTAACAGGAATAACCCTAATAACTCTAAATATGGGTAGTTTTATCGTAAAAATTTTTACATAAATAGTAATAAAATCACTTGATTTCTTCGTGCAATATGAATATGTTTAATTCGCAAAGCATAAACAACCAATGGGCATCGATGAAGCCTGTTGGGGATAAGCAATTTTAAGTATTTTGTAACTTTTTTTAGAAGGTTATGTTTAGTTTATAAGAAGAGAGCATAAGACTTTTTTCATCGACCTCCTTTTGATGTTCCCCTCAGGGTTTTAACCTCCTTTTCCCTGAGGGGTTTTTTTTGTCAATAATATAAAATTACATTTCTATAAACGACCCCGCAGTATATACTATAATATTAGGGTATATAATAAATCTGCGTGGAGGGACCAATGGGGTATGCAGAGTTTTCCAGATTCTACGATTCGGCGATGAAGGATTATTCCTGGTGCAGTAGCTTTATTACTTCACTTTTTAATGAACACTGCATTAAAAAAGATTCTCTTTTAGAGCTTGGCTGCGGGACGGGAAGAATTCTGGAACTGCTTGGGGATCAGTTTGACGAACTTCATGGTCTGGATCTTTCGCAGGAAATGCTTTCATATGCAGAAAAGAGGGTACCCGATGCTCATCTGCACCATATGGACATGACCTCTTTTACATTAGATACCACATTTGATGCTATACTTACTGTTTTCGACACTATTAATCATATTCTGGATTATTCGGGTTGGCTGGAAACTTTTAAGCATGCTAAACGGCACCTTAATCCCGGAGGGGTTTTTCTTTGTGATATCAATACCCCGGCAAGGCTTCAAAGGCTTTCCATTTTACCGCCGTTTATTACCCCAATTGAAAATGATAGTCAGATTTTAATGGAAGTTGAGGAGCGCTTGGCTGATGATTTTAATTTTAATGTACAGATTTTTGAATCTCTGGGAGACAACCTGTTCAAACGTCATGAAATAGTCATACATGAACATACTGTCGATCCTTTTGTAGTCCTGCGGGATCTGGAAAACCTGTTTACTGTTGTAAGGGTGTATAATGAAGAGTGTGAACCGGTGAAGGGTAGAGAATCGCTTGAAATGAGCCTTAATGGAAGAATGTTTTTTCTCTGTACCACCTAATTGCTGTTCACTCTGTAGTTAATACAGGAAAATCTGATTGATGAGTAGTTTACTCTAGTAGCATTGTTGCATTATAGTTAAGAGATAACTGCACAGAGGGGAGGAGAGTAGAGATGGTTCAATGGTTATCTCAGTTTAGCCCTGTAGTTCAGGCTTTGTTTGGTACTATTTTTACCTGGTTTGTAACAGCACTTGGCGCAAGCCTGGTATTTTTCTTTAAGAAAATTAATCAGAAAGTATTGAATGCGATGATGGGATTTGCTGCCGGTGTAATGATTGCCGCCAGTTTCTGGTCTCTTCTTGCTCCGGCTATAGAAATGTCTGAAGAGGTGGGGGGTATTCCTTGGGTGCCTGCTGGTGTGGGATTTATTTTGGGAGGACTATTTCTGTTTGCTGTAGACAAGCTGCTTCCGCATCTACACCCTGGTTTTCAGGTGAATGAGGCGGAAGGTATAAAGACTTCCTGGCAGCGTAGTGTTCTGCTGGTTCTGGCTATAACTATTCATAATATACCGGAAGGGCTTGCAGTAGGTGTGGCTTTCGGTGCTGCGGCAGCAGGTTACCCAGCCGCAACAGTAGCCGGTGCGGTGGCTTTGGCGATAGGTATTGGAATACAGAACTTTCCCGAAGGAACCGCAGTATCTGTCCCTCTGAGAAGGGAGGGAATGACGCGCTGGAAGGCTTTCTGGTTTGGACAGTTGTCCGGTTTGGTTGAACCAATTTCAGGTGTTCTTGGAGCTTTGGCGGTTATTTTCATACGACCTCTTCTTCCCTATGCACTTGCCTTTGCGGCCGGGGCAATGATCTATGTGGTGGTAGAAGAGCTGGTTCCGGAATCACATGCTGAAAAACATACACATTTTGCTACTTGGGGCGCAATGATTGGATTTGCAGTTATGATGACACTGGATGTAGCCCTGGGTTAGGCAAACCAGGTCAGGTTGTCTTTTTTCATCATCTCTTTTGCAAAATTAGGGAGTGTCTGGGCAGGGTATATCTCAATATCCTGCGTATCATGCAACATGGGATCGACAATGCGCCATGATTCCAGAATTTCCCGCATAGAGGGAAAGAGGCTTTTGTCCGACTGTAGTATTTTCTCCACAATTTGTTCGTAAGCTTCAGGAGTATTTACTCCGAATGTCTCGGTATGGTTGAATCTGAACTTTACCGGTTTGGATTTCCATGAGGTGTTTGGTTCCTTGAGGTTCATGGATATATCTATAGTCAATTCAGGGTGTATATTGATAATTACCCCATTCTCCATAATCTCAGAATCATTCATAACGGTTTTAGTTGTATTCTTAAACTTCACATAAATTTGCGAAACTGCCTTCTCCTGCATTTTTCCGGTTCTTATGTAGATAGGAATACCTGCATAGTAAAAAGTATTTACATGTAGTTTTAATGCGGCATACGTCGGCGTATTCAGGCTTTTACCGCTTTCTGCTCCAAGTGATTCATAACGGCCAAGCCGATACTCCTGAATGGGTTTTATTGATCTAAGTACTTTTATTTTCTCTGTAGCGATATCTTCAGGGGAGAAGCTAGCTGGTTCAGACATGGTAAGGTAGGTAACGATCTGCAGTATGTGATTTTGGATGGTGTCTCTGACAACACCGATTTTTTCATAAAAACCCAAACGCTGATCAACTCCGTGGGTTTCATCAAATATTATCTGGATGCTCTCAATTGTTCTATTATTCCAGATACTCCTGATAATATCATTATGAAATCGCATGATT